>DATHNR010000300.1:0-3173 GCA_035485835.1 Puia sp. | reverse complement strand
CCCCGGGAGAAAGTTGCAGTACTATATTCATTCCTGCAACAGAATAGTCACTATGTAAATGTATCATTAGGAATCGGGGGCTGGCAGGCTTCGGAAGCATCTTATGTTGCTACCAATAAATATGGTGATTGTAAAGCACTTTCGAATTTCATGGTGGCCATTTTAAAAGAAGCTGGGATTAAAGCGAATGCAGTCGTGATCAAAGGCGGAGAATGGACAGAGGATTTTGTTCCGGATTTTACATATGATCCTTTTAACCATGTTATTTGCTGTGTGCCTCTTGAAAAAGATACTATCTGGCTGGAATGTACGGATCAGTTTCTGCCGGCGGGCTATTTAAGTGATTTCACATCAAACCGCTATGGATTGTTAGTGGAGGATAACGGTGGTAAGCTCGTGCATACACCGGCTTATTTGCTGCCTGATAATATCCGGATCCGCAAAATTTCTGCTTCATTGGATTTAGATGGTAACCTGAATCTGGAAAGCAAAACTTTATACAAAGCTTTCTGTCAGGATAGAATTGAAAGAATGATTCATCACAATTCAAAAGAAGAGCTTTTTAAAATATTAAAATCAAGATACAGTTTGCCAACTTACGATATTCTGTCATTTAACTACAAGGAAGATTATTCAAAACGGCTGCCTGTTATTAATGAATTTATTCAAATCAGTGTAAAAGACTATGCCCAGGAAAGCGGGAAGAGAATTTTTATTAATCCGAATATTATATCCCGTTCTGAAGTCAAATTAACTGAAGATAATGATCGCAGGCTCGATGTTGATTTTAAAGACGAATACCGGTATGTGGATACAATTCAGATTTCAATCCCGCCGGGATATGAAATGGAGTCCAAATCAACTGATATGGCATTGAAAAGCAAATACGGTAAATATGAGAACAGATTAGTCGTTGCCGGCGACAAGATCCTGTATTACCGTGAACAGGTGCAATACAGTGGCCGTTTTTCTGCAAATGAATACAGAGACGTTGTAAAGTTTTACAATGACATGTACGATGGAGATCATAAAAGTATTGTTCTGGTAAAAAGAAATTAGGGAGTATTCCAGCTATAAATCAGCCTTCAAAATGAAAAAATATTATTTTACTTTATTGGGAATTATTTTTCTGAGTGTTATCCATGGTCAAAATAAGGCGGATTACAAGTTCGGAAAAATAACAGCGGCAAATTTTGATCTGGCACCTGATAAATTGGATTCAGGAGCCAATGCTTTAATAATTTTTGATATAGGGAGTACCCAGTTCGATGGCAATCATAAAGGCTTTTTTACTTTGATATATACACGTTTTTTGCGGGTAAAAATCTTGAATAAAAATGGTTCGGATATTGGCAATCGGGAGATTCCATTATATCACAAAGTGAATGTATATCAGGATGAGAATGAACTGCATAGTGAGAATGATGCTGAAAAAGTTACAGCTCTCAAAGCCTCAACCTTTAACCTGGAAAATGGTATAGTTACTGAAACGAAGCTGGATGAAAAATCAGTGTATGTTGAGAAGTACAATAAAGAATATGATGTCTATAAATTTTCTTTACCTGCACTCAAAGAAGGCTCGATATTTGACCTGGAATACACTGTTACATCGCCTTATAATAGCCATATGCAATCCTGGAAATTTCAATCTGAATATCCATGCCTGTGGAGCGAATATCATGTAACTATTCCTCCCTGTTTTCATTATGAAATGAGATTACGTGGTAATACCCATTTTGATGTCGACGTCGCTAAACTGGTCCCGCAGAATTTTTCAATACAGGAGGATAAGGGTGCTTCTGCTGATAAAATGATTAATGTGATGGGGAATTCAATTGACAAGAGATGGGTCAAAAAAAATGTTCCTGCCTTACATGAACAGCCCTATACCACTACTTTGGATAACTATAATTCAATGGTAAGTTTTCAATTAGACTACTTTCAATGGAACGATGAAAACGAAAGACATGATTACATGCCAACCTGGACTTCGAGTGCTCAACACCTGCTTCAGGACGAAAATTTCGGTATGCCTCTTAATCATGAAAATGGCTGGATGTCGGATGAGTTAAAAAACAGTATAGGTGGTGCTACTTCTGATTTGGATAAAGCCCGAAGAATATTTAATTATATCAGGGACAATTTTAAGTCAATCAATAAAGAGGGTTATAGCAAAAATGCATTAACGACTCAAAACTCATTAAAAGAAGTATTCAAAAACAAACAGGGCAATGTGGCAGAAATTAATTTATTATTGATAGCCATGTTGAGGAAAGCAGATATCGATGCTGATCCTGCTATTCTGAGCACGCGGGACCACGGTGTGGCTGACCCTTCATATCCGATGATAAGGGATTATAATTATGTAATCTGTATTGCACATTTAGGCAATCAGGATGTTTTTCTTGATGCCAGTCAGTCTTTTAATGGATTCGGACATTTGACTTCGCAATGTTATAACGGTTGGGCCCATATCATAAACTCAGGAAAGCCAAGGGCTATTTATTTGTCACCCGATTCGATTAAAGAATCGAGGTTAACCAGTGTTATTATAATAAATGACGAGAAAGGGAAATTTTCAGGAGCTTATAAAAGCACCAAAGGGGAAAACGAATCATATGATCTGCGCAGGGAAATTCAATATTCTTCCATAAAGAATTATGAAAAAGAAACTCAAACTCTAAGTAAGTCGGATATAGCGATTGAAAATTTTGGGATTGATTCACTAAACAATTATGATTTACCATTATCTGTTCATTATGATTTTGAATTAAAAAACTTTTCAACGGATGATATTATCTATTTTAATCCCTTGTTGAACGATGGACAAAAAACAAACCCGTTCCAGTCCATGGAAAGATTATATCCTGTGGAAATGCCTTATAAACTTGATCAAACCTATATATTGAACATGGATATTCCAACCGGATACCAGGTAGATGAACTCCCGAAATCTGTAAGAGTTGCTTACAATGAAAATGAGGGGATATTTGAATACCTTATCCAGAAGGGAGAAAATAATATACAGATGCGGGTACATCTTAAACTCAATAAGGCTTTTTTCCCTGTGGATGAATATTCAACTCTTCGCGACTTTTTTGCCTTTGTGGTTAAAAAAGAAAACGAACAGATTGTTTTTAAAAAAACCCACTGATCTCATTAGGAATTTTCTT
>DATHNR010000299.1:0-3205 GCA_035485835.1 Puia sp. | reverse complement strand
GGCATTTTATTTTCGGGCGCTATCTTATTAACTATCCTTACAACTTTTATAAATCACCAGGAAATTAATACACAGTATGTTTCATCTGTCCGCACAGGGAATTCTTCTAAAGAAAATTCAAACGACTCGAAAAATAAGGACAGGAATAATTCTTCTGTTGGAATAAGTATAGCCCGGCAAAAAAAAGTTTCATCCTTCACAACTCAATTGAAAAAAGAAAATGCTCCGATTCCATTTGAAGTGACCGAAGAAAAGACAACAGATTATCTTCCGATTAGCGCGAAGAATGAAGATTATAAAAAGAATGCAATATTTTCTACGGGTAATCTCAAAGCAAATATTGAGCTTGTGAACTCATCTTCCCCGACGCAGCCTATTTCGGATATTGATCCAGTGGTATTTGATCATCTTTTACAGGATCACAAATCAATAGAACCAAAGGAAAATATTAAGGACTCCCATGGTTCGACACAGGTGAATCTGAATTCATTTAATAATTCGCGTTTTTATCTGGGTCTTGCAGGTGGACCTTTATTCAGCAAAATAAAAAGTCAGGGGCTTAAGAAACCAGGATTTAACATGGGTTTACTTGTTGGCTACAGGATCAGTAAAAAATTATCCGTAGAGACCGGCCTTTTATATACGAAACAATATTACTTTTCCGGAGGGAAATTTTATAATACGGCAACTGGAGGAAATACCGCGAGTAGTATGGAAGGCAGTCGCACGGCATTTGAGATTCCATTTAAACTGAATTACTATTTTCTTCGAAATAAATCCGGAGGTTTTTATTTATCTGGCGGCCTTTCTTCATTTGTCGGAGTAAACGATAAAATCATTGTAAATGTTGGCGAGAATCCAGTGCATCCTCTTCAAAAATTAGATTACGGAGTAGCGAGTTATCTGCCTTCTTATTTGAATATCGGCTTCGGATATGATCATAAATTCGGAAGATCAACACATCTCAGAATTGAACCTTATTTGCAAATCCCTTTAAGCAGCACAGCGGGAAATACGATAAACATCAATGCAGGGGGCACTCTTCAGGTTTACAATGCGGGCCTGCATCTTATAATTTCTGAATTTATCCATTAACTATTAAACCTTTCACTTTATGAAAAATTTTATTAAATCCCTATTTGTTTTCATTTCCATTTCTTTTGCAATGCCTTACTGTGTAAAAAATTCCGGCAGTATTCAGACCACAGGTTCCGGATCGAAATCAGATATAACACTTTCTAAATCTGATTTAAAAAGAGGCGAACAACTGATCGCATCTACCGACCAGTCGAACCCGAATGCTATTGTAAAATGGACTACTTATCCCGCCATGAACACTGTTGTATTACCAGCAAATAATAAGGCGGGAGCCATTTTTGCGCAGGCGGGTTCTTACAGGATAACCGCCACCTATTATAATGCATCCGATACAACGGTTGCATACGATAGCAGCTCTGCTCCTGTTACAGTAAATGATTCCATCAGTTCTCCTTCCGTTGTTCCTGATGGACTGGATTCAGTTTCTCTTACAGGAGATCAGTTGATACTAAGTCCCATCTCAGCTTCAGATTCCATTTTTATCATGTCAGTGCAGACTGTCAATTTATATAACTGCACTCCATTCCTGGCTGCATATAGTTTTGATGGGTTAAATGGCAATTCACTGCTCTTATACAGCGAGGGAGAAGTGGTGGAAGGCAGCGGATGCAATGGTGCAAAAAACCATGCTGTTTCTTATTTATTTTTTAGTCCGCTGAATAACGGAACCTATAATATTTCTGCCGTCCTAAATAATGTTACTTACAATGGCAGTTTAACGGTTACCGCCACGGATTATATATTTACCTGGAACTACACATCTGGCATAACCATTTCACCTTTGCAGATAAAAAGGAATTGACGCAGCCATCGATATTCAGAAAAAAATAATCAGGAGCAGGCTTTACTGTAAATTTATATATACAATAAAGCCTGCTTCTGTATGAAAATTACTTCGTTTCTGTTGCTTTGTTTTTTCAGCATGCCCAGTTTCTCCCAGCAAAATGTGTGGCCGCTCCTGAAACATTATGAAGGAAAATATATAGAGAAGATTGCAATGCCTGTCGGAGGCATCGGCACAGGAAATATTTCCATCGGTGGCAACGGACAGTGGAAAGATGTGGAGATCATGAATAAGCCCGGCATGGGTTTTTATGGATCTGTGACTCCAAAACAGGCTCCCTGTTTTATGGTGTTTACCGAAAATGAGTCCGGCGAAAAACATGCAAAGTTGCTGACGGGGCCGATACCTCCTTCGGAATTTGTTGGGCAACAGGGAAGCCTGGCGCCGAATCACGGATTACCCAGATTTGCCACTGCGAGTTTTGATGCAGCATATCCCTTTGCCATCGTGAACCTGGAAGATGATGGTATGCCGGTCTCTGCAAAACTAAAAGTCTTCAATCCATATATTCCGGGAGATGCTGTCAGCAGCGGAATTCCAATCGCTGTGATCCGCTATGAGATTACAAACAAAACGAATCAGCCTTTAACGATTGCAGTAGCCGGTTCCCTGGATAATTTTATCGGTATGGACGGTTCAGTGGTTGAATTCGATTCCTTTGACCGCAGCATTATTCCACAGGGAACAAAGAGTAACCGGAATATTTTTAAACAATCCGCTGGTCTTTCAGGCATATATATGCTGTCTGACAGTGTTGACCACCATTCCAATGCATGGGGAACAATTGCACTGACAACACCCGCAAATAATAAAGATTATACAATTACTTACCGTACGCAATTCAGTCCGAAAGGCTGGAACGATAATCTCACCGACATGTGGGATGATTTTTCGGACGACGGATCGTTCAAAGACCTTCAGTTTGATAGAAAAGTGAATGATCCGCGGGCTGCCTTGTCGGTCAGGCTGAAACTTGCTCCCCATGAAACAAAAGAGATAGAGTTTTTTCTTACCTGGGATTTTCCAAATCGTATGGACTGGAACGATAAAGTAATCATCGGGAATTATTATTCCACGCTTTATGATAATGCCTGGGATGTAGCAGAAAAAACCTTACCACAATTACCTGCACTTGAAGCAAAGACTATTGATTTTGTAAATCTGCTGGTTAAAAGCGATTATCCTTCGGTGATAAAAGAAGCCGCTTTATTTAACAGCAGCACCCTTCGTTCCCAAACGGCATTTCGTAATAAGGAAGGATAT
>DATHNR010000298.1:0-12921 GCA_035485835.1 Puia sp. | reverse complement strand
ACGGGTATTATTATTTTTTCTCGCTCTGGACGAGTGAAGAGGCGTTGAAGAAATTTATGGAATCGACAGACTATGAATTAATGAATGGCGCTTTCCATGCATTGGGGCATGTTGATCAGTTTCTTACCGGAAATATAACAGATACTAAAAACCTGATAAAACTAAATGGTGCCTAGTTAACCAATCAAATGAAAGCTTTATAAATTATGAAATTCTTCCTTTCATTTACCGCTGTTATCGAAACGCTCACCGGGATTGGAATACTATTTTTTCCAGGTTTCCTTGTTTCTTTTCTTCTTCAAAAAAAGTATGATGATGTGGGCGGGATCATTGTTGCCATGGTTGCAGGCGGGGCAATCATTTCACTGGCAACCGGTAGCTGGCTTTTCAGAAATAATGATTCTGCTCTGACTTTTTCAAAAGTCTTATTGGTCTATAATGCTGTCATAGTAGTTATTGTGCTTTTTTCTTCTATTAATTTCGAATTTGCCAGTATACCTTTTTTTCTCATCGGTGGATTTCATTTATTCCAGGCTTTGTGGGGTTTGAAATTATTGCTTTATAAACGGGTTTATAATTGATATAATCGGTCGTGATAAGATTTATTGAAGGAAAACTGAAATGAAAAAGTTTTCAATATTAATTATTGTAATAATGATTTCTAACAGAACCAGATCCCAGGAAATGGAACCAAGGAGTTATGCTGTAGTTCCAACCGGATTGCACGCCATGGCTCTTTCATATACATTTTCAAGCGGAAATGTTATAACGCCCGGAAGTTCACCCGTGCAGAACCTTGATGTAACCAATAGTGTATTTAACGTTGGCTATGTTCAGACATTTACATTTTTTAATAAACTCGCAAGAATAGCCGTAAGCATACCTTTTGGTTTTTTGAATGGTACGGCCACATTTCAGGGACTCGATACATCGGGATCGCGCACCGGTTTTTACGATGGCAGAATTAAGTTCGGTGTGAATCTTATAGGATCTCCTGCGCTTCACCCAGTGGATTTTCAAAAGTTTGAAGAGCATACGGTTTTTGGAGCAAGTATAGTAATCTCGGTGCCTGTTGGTCAGTATTATTCTTCCAAATTAATCAACCTGGGTTCCAATCGATGGGGATTTAAACCTGAACTTGGTTTGTCGCACCGCGAAGGAAGATTGTTTTATGAAATATATTCCGGTATATGGGTGTACACGACTAATTCAGAATATTTCAAATCGTATGTTCAAAAAGAAAGCAGCCTGTTTACTTTCCAGGGACATGTTGATTATACTTTCAAACACGGCAAATACCTGGCAATTAATGGAGGATACGCTGATGGAGGGGAAACATCTCTGAACGGAATAGAGCAACACGATGAAGAGGAGAACTGGAGGCTCGGTGTAACTTTTTCCTGCCCCATTTTTAACAGGCATCAATCAATCAAAGCTATGGTCAATACCGGTATCGCAACAAAAGCAGGGCAGAATTTTACGGCGCTTACAGTTGTTTATCAATATAGCTGGTACTAATTTAATTCAAGGTGGTGGTGGTTTTGGTGGCGGTGGAAGGAGATAATTTAATTAAAGCAATAAACCTTAGCAATGAATACCAAGAATTTATTTTCGGATCGTGAGATTTTTACGGATGAGCTTGTATTAAAACAAGTCGAGAAAATTCTGCAACACCCGCCATTTGCCAATTCGGATATACTCAGGAAGTTTCTCAAGTATATCATTAATGAAACATTGTTTGGCAAACCTGATCAGCTGAAAGAATATACAATCGCTGTATATGTATTGAACAAGCCGGCGAATTTCAGACCACCGAACGATGGTATCGTGCGCGTGCATGCGCGCAGACTTCGGGATGCATTGAGCTCTTATTACGACGATCAGAGAGAAGATGATATTTGCGAAATCAGCATCCCCAAGGGAAGTTATATTCCTGTTTTCAGATCTTTAAGCCCGGAGTATTCAAAACCTGATGTTCAAATCGATAATCAGTTTGAATCAGATCCGGAAGAAAAAATTCGCATTGCGATCATGCCCTTTAAAACTTTTGATGAGACGAATTCCAGGTTGGCTTTTGCTGATAACATAGGTCAGATGCTGAGTTCCCAATTCAGTCACTTTCCAAATTCCAGGGTTTTATCCTATTACACCACACAACAGCTTCAATTGAAAAACAGGGAAATTAAGAGTATTGCTTCTGATTATGGGGTCAATTATGTGCTGGTGGGAAATGTTCACTTTGAATCATCCAGGTTAAGAGTTGTTATACAATTTATTAATGCCAGTACGGAAATGTTGATTTGGTCTGACAAGTACATATACGATATCACCAAGACAGATTTATTTGAAACGGAGGATCTGATCGTTTCGAGGGTTATGAATTCAATCACAGGACTCAGCAGTCAATTAAGTAAACCGGCATATAAAAAATCAGATCTATCAACATTAGAAAAACCTGAAGTTGTGGAAGTCATTGAATTGAAGGGAAACCAGAGAGCTAAAAAAATTGTTTCATTCTGATTCTTATAATAGCTGTGGATCTTTGTAAATATCTAATTCGGAAAAATAGTTTTCCAGTCGTTTTTCATGCTGATTACAATCCAACCTCTCGTCTTTGCCAGGTCATATAAATCCTGGCTGAAGGTTCCGATTTTAGAATCCGGCAAGCCCTGCGCGGGTCCGTAAGCATATTCGCGGGTTGCATCATCATGTAGTACGAGCATTCCCAGGCGCGCACCTCCACCGGTTGTTGTATATTCAAGCATCTGTTGATCACCAGCTGTATTTCCAAAAGCAGCATATGGACGCTTACCGATCACCATTTGAATACCCTGAGGTTTACCGCCTTTATCATCATTCAGCAACATTTTTGGAATTTTTATTAGCGCAGATGTTCCTGCGGCCGTATCGTAGACATATTCAGTTTCGCCCACGGATCCAACAACCTGTTCAGGAGGAACACCATATGTCTGATTTGAATAAACGCGTACAAAATCCTGTCCGCCACCTGTTACAATATAGGTTTTGTAGCCGTTTTCACGCAGATATTTCATCACTTCCAGCATCGGCTGATAGATAAGATCAGTATAGGGTTTTTTCCATCGGGGATCTTTGGCTTTGCCTAACCAGTCCTTTACCTGGGAAGCAAACTGGTCTTCAGACATACCCGAAAGAGTATACCCCGCAATTTTTTCAAGGTCTGGCATTGTCAGTTTAGAAATCGCTTCACGATCGCCTGACATAACGGTCTTGAAGGGTTCAACTTCTTTTAATTCTGGCTTTGCTTTCACTAAATCGGGGACCCTGTCAAAACAATACATCAATTGATTGTACAGAGGATGTTCAACCCACAGAGTGCCATCCTGATCAAAAGTCGCAATGCGGTCTTCGGGTGTCACATATTTAGAACTGGACTTTTCTGTTGTTGCGTGAACGAAATCCTTGATGGCTGTTTTAGCCGGACCGTCATTCCAGGAAGGAAGCGGATCAAATATCTTTTGCTTGGTTGTCCATCCAATCGAAATGGATATAATAATTGCCAGGGGAATAATTACACTCAATGAATATTTAGAAAGAAAGCGTTGATTTTTCATACTGAAATTCTTTTGAGGTGACAGAAGTAGTTCACAAATGAAGGTATCTGATAAATTCTAACCATTAATTAACCCTCATCATTTAACTGCTTAACACTCATCGTTTAACGGTAAAATTGATTTCCCTTTCTTTCAGTGAAACTATAAATAAGATAAAAAACAGCAGGCAGAATAAAAATACTGCCGATCAGGAGGGCCCAGCCTAAAGCGTTTATGGTATGATTATCACCAGGCTCATTCAGCGAGATGCTGCTCCCATTTTTGAATAATACGATATTGGGGTAATGACTATATGTAACCGCAACAAAAATCATTGTTAACTGAAAGGCGGCGAGTATTCTTAACAACCCCGACTTTCTTTTATAAAATAAAAACCAGAATACCACCAGGGATAAGAGCGCAGATATTATGGCTGAAGCACTCACCAGATTTCCGAATAACCAGTGATAAACAGGAATGTTTTCTAATCTGGCAGCAATCAGTACCAGGGCTCCTGATAGAAAAGCTCCTGCGTTCATGTTTCTTGTTCTTTTAAAGAATAGCAGTCTTTGTTCTTCTGAATCTGACTCACCGATGAGGTAGACAGAAGCAAGAAATCCGCAAATGAAAACTGTAAATAGTCCGACAGACAATGTAAACCAGTCCAGCCAGTCATATATATACGCGCTCATAAAAGTATTAGCAGCAGGATCAATTTTACCACTGACGATGCTACCGGCGATGATACCCAGGAAGAGCGGAGTGACGATGCTTGCATATACAAATATCCTGCTGTATACCAGCTGCATCTCATCTTTTACTGCGTCATAATTCCGGAAAGAGAAGGCGGTGCCTCTTGCGATAATTCCCATCAGCATCAGGACGAGCGGTATATGCAAATGAACTGATACAACGGTATAGACAGCCGGGAAGCCGACAAACAATATAACGATTGAAATAATGAGCCACATATGATTTGCCTCCCATATGGGTCCCATAATCCTATACATTAATTTCTTTGTTATGATTTTTGATTTGGGGGAAGAAACTAATTCAAGAATACCTGCGCCGAAATCTGCTCCCGCCAGCAGAAGATATAATAAAATGGAAATCCACAAGAAGCCAACTACAACGTATAGCATGATACTAGTTCATTTGGAGATTGATATTTTCGGGCACATCATATAATTTCCCCACCATTTTTATCTGGCGAAATAAAAGAAAGATTACAACCAATGCCAGGGAAAAATATACAGCCGTGAAAAGATAGAAAGTGTATTTAATTCCCGGCATGGGTGTTACTGCTTCTGATGTTCTCATGATGCCCTGGAGTATCCACGGTTGTCGTCCCACTTCAGTCAGTATCCATCCGGCTTCCACTGCAATAAAACCCGTAGGAATGGCATACACAAATAATCGAAGAAGCCACCTGCTGTTTCTCCATTTCTTTTTCGTGATAGCTCCTGCCAGGTAGATTATTGAAATCAACATCATGATCATGCCGAGACCGACCATGATCTGAAATGCGTAATGGGTAATGGCTACCGGCGGTTGATTTTCGGGAGGAATACTGTCCAGTCCTTTTACCGTAGAATGAAAATCCCTGTTGACCATAAAACTCAGAAGCCCCGGGATTTCAATATCATAATTTACCTTTTTGTTTTTGCTATCGGGTATACCTCCGATGATCAGAGGAACAGAATTTCCTGTAAAATAAAGTGCTTCCATGGCCGCGAGTTTTGCGGGTTGCCGTTTTGCAACATAACGCGCGGATTTATCGCCACTGATTGGTTGCAGAATGGCTGCAATAGCAGCAAATATCACGGCAATTTTAAATGCTTTGGTATGGAAGAGCAGGTTTTTTTTACGCAGGATCATCAGTGCATGAACGCCGGCCACTGCAAACCCTGTTGCAGCAAATGCTGCGAGCGACATATGCAATGCTTCCTGGTACCATCCGGGATTGAACATTGCTTTTATCGGATCTATATTCAGATACTGACCATTGATATAATCAAAACCTGAAGGATCATTCATCCATGAATTAGCCGAAACGACAAGGATGCCGGAAGCGAGTCCGCTGATGCCGACCACCAGTCCTGTGAACCAATGGAACCATCGGTTAAAACGATCCCATCCATACATAAAAAATCCTAATGCAATGGCTTCAATAAAAAAAGCGGTTCCTTCCAGAGAAAAGGGCATTCCGAATATAGGGCCTGCATGTTTCATAAATTCCGGCCACAACAATCCCAGTTCAAATGATAAAACAGTTCCTGAAACGGCTCCTGTTGCAAAGAAAATCGCAACACCTTTGCTCCAGGCCTTTGTTACGTTTTTGTAAATGATGTTCCCTGTTTTCAACCAGTAAAAATGTGATACCGCCATAAAAAAAGGCATCACCATGCCTATACAGGAGAAAACAATATGAAATCCAAGAGACAGGGCCATCTGGGAGCGGGCAGCCAGGAAGTCATTCATGATTCGTAAGTTACAAATTCTCTGGCCGCAATGATGTATGTAAATCCTGAGTTTTACTTTTCAACGACCAGTACCTGGAATGTTCCGGGTATAAGTGATGGCCTGAATTCATCTGCTTTTTTCGGTGCGAATTCACCGGTTGGTAAATAAATCTTGTGGGTTATCTGGTCAACGGCATGGGTTCTGGCTCCCTTCTTTGTTTTCAGATTTTGAATGACTTCAAATTTGTTTGGAGATTGTTCCTGAATAATAGTTAATGTACCATCCCCGTTGGAAGAATAAACTATTTTCAATTTCTTGTCGAAACCTACCGCATCGCATTCATCACCGATGGGAAGGCTGGTCACAATATTTCCATTTGATGCATCCATAACGATGAGTTTTTGGTTGTCGCAGCCGGCGAACAAGCGCATCGTTACGCGGTCTATTGCTAATCCCGACGCACTTTTGCCAGGGGCGATCGGCCAGTTATTAAGAATCTGGTAAGTTTTTGCATCGATGACGTCGATCTCACTTTTCTCCGCATTATTCACGAAGATCTTTCCCTGTCCGTCGCTTACAGCGGTTTCAGGCCAGCCGGTAAGTTTTATGGTAACAACGACCTGGTCGGTTGCGGGATCAATGACTGTCATACTTTTTCCGCGGCCATTGCAGGTCACCACCTTTTTGGAAAAGTCATCATAAAAAATGCCATCTGTAAACTCACCGGCAGGAACATGTGACAGCACTTTAAATGTTTTCAGGTCAAATACCAGGACGCTATTGGATGAACCGTTTGAAATATATCCTTTACCAAATTCGTGGGCGAGTACGATGCCGTGTACATCTTTTTCTGTCTTAATCACACTGATCGAATCGCCGGTCATTTTATCAAGGATATTCACTTGAGTTCCGTGTGACAGATACAGGCGGTTGGAGAGGCTGTCCACCGTGGTATAATCATAGCCTCCACCGCTCTTGATATGAAAAACCTGGCTGATCTTATATTGGGCGTGGAGGACAGTGCTTAATAATAAAGTCAGCCCCAGGAATTGAAATTTTATCAACATATATTGGTGTTTGTAAAGATGAAATAATAATCTTCTCAAAATAAATGCCTATTCTGTATGAATTCTGTAGAACTGCGGCGGATAATCTTATATTCGGAATCCGGAGACAGGCCTGCATATTGGGCATAGATATCATAACCTTTACTTATAATGTTCTATTGGCATGAAAAGATTCTTTCTACCATGCATTGCAATTTTTACAGGTTTTATTACTAATGCCCAGCAAAAACTCAGGCTTCTTTCTCCTGACAATACAATCCGGATAGAAATACAAACTGTCAATCGACTGTGCTTTTCAGTATTTGTGGATGATAAAAAAATATTGAATGAATCAGAAATCGATCTGAAACTTGCAGGTGACAGGAGCCTGTCGCGGGATTTGAAACTGATAAAAGAAAATTCGCGTTCTGTAGATGAAATCATAGTGGCCCAGGTGCCTGTAAGCAGAAAGAATATTCCTGATAAGTTCAATGAACTCAGCCTGCAATTTAAAAACAGGTTTGCTGTTATTTTTCGGGCATATGATGATGGCATTTCATACAGGATCAGTACTTCGTTCAACGATTCAATTATTGTCTCCCAGGAAACCGCCGCCTTTCGGTTCACTCAAAAAACACATGCATATGTACCTCTGATACAAAAGCGGGAGGATCAGGATATATTTCATACCAGTTTCGAAGAATTATATCCTTATAAAATGCTGGACAGTTTATCGGATAAGGATTATATGTATTCACCAGTTCTGTTGAAAACCCCGAATGGAATTTTCGTTGCGCTTACTGAATCCGACCTGGACGATTATCCGGGAATGTTCCTCAGGGGTACAGGAATGGATGCTTTGCAGGGCGCATTTGCCGCGTATCCGCTGGAAGAAAAGATGGTGGATGGCGACTACCCTGAAATGGTTGTAAGCAAACGCGCGGATTATTTGGCAAAGACAAAAGGCAACAGGAATTTTCCATGGCGCGTACTGCTGATTGCCCGGCAGGATAAAGATCTGCCTGCGAATGACCTTGTGTACCGGCTTGCTTCGCCAAGTACAATTAAAGAAACGGGATGGATCCATCCGGGTAAATGCACGGATGAGTGGATTATTGATATCAATCTTTTTCATGTGCCATTCAGGTCGGGTATCAATACCGAGAGCTATAAATATTACATTGATTTCGCAAAGCGCTTTGGATTCAACCGCATCATGATGGATGCAGGGTGGAGCGATGCCAGGGATCTTTTTAAAATCAATCCGCAAATCAATATGGATACACTGGTGGCCTATGCAAAGATGCGTGGGATCGGCATCAGCATGTGGACTTTATCGATGACGCTGGATCGTCAACTGGATAGTGCCCTGAAACAATTTAAACGATGGGGTGTGGATTTCATCATGACAGATTTTATAGACCGGGACGATCAGAAGACCGTTAATTTTTATAAGAAGATCGCTGAAGCCTGCGCTAAAGAAAAAATCATGATTATGTTTCATGGTGCCTATCCGCCAAAGGGATTCAACCGGACTTATCCCAATAATATTACAAGAGAGGGTGTGCTGGGAAGTGAATACAATGCATGGAGTGATAAATCAACGGCTGCCCATAACTGCACGATTCCGTTTACACGCATGCTGGCAGGACCGCTGGATTATGAGCCAGGTCTGCTCGATAATGCAACGCCGAAAATGTTCCGACCTATTTGGGGAAAAGTGATGAGCCAGACAACTCGTTGTCAGCAGCTCGCCATGTTTATCGTGTATGACAATCCGATGCAGATCTTTTCAGGAAATCCTTCGCAGGGATGGATGGAGCCTGAGTTCATGGACCTGCTTGGTTCTTTTCCGACGGTCTGGGATACAACAATCATTTTGCAGGCGAAGGTGGCGGAACAAATCATAACGGCGAGGTGTAATGGAAACAACTGGTATATTGGCGGGATGGCTGGAGGAAAAGCATACGACTGCGTAATCGATTTTTCTTTTCTTCCTTCAGGAAAATATAAAGCAACGGTTTGCCGTGATGGCATTAATTCCGACCGGAATGCGATGGATTCTATTATTGAAAAATCGGTACTTGAATCAGGTAGCAGTATGCCCATTCACCTCGCTCCGGACGGTGGTTTTGTTGTAAGGCTTTTGAAAGAGTAAATGACCATATTTTAATCTTCATCCAGCTCCAATAATAAATTAACTATTAAAGCCGTCCAGCCGGTTTGGTGTGAAGCGCCCAAACCTTTTCCTGTATCTCCGTGAAAGAATTCATAAAACAGGTGGTGATCCTTGAAATGATCTGCTGACCAGTTTGACTGATGATCGGCATGATATTGAAATTGACCATCATTATTCCTTTCGAAAATCTTCAGAATTCTTTTGGTGAGCTGATTGGCAATTTGTTTCAGATTCAATTTATTTCCTGATCCTGCCGGAAATTCATACTGGTATTTTTCGCCGTAATATTCATAATATTTTCGCAGGGAGTGAATGATCAGGTAATTTAATGGAAGCCAGATGGGTCCACGCCAATTGGAATTACCGCCGAACATGGTACTGGAACTTTCACCCGGTTCATAATGTATAGAATAATTGTTGCCCTGATATCCGAAAACATAGGGTTGTTCTTTATGGCTTCTTGAAAGGGAACGGATCCCATAATCAGATAAAAACTCTGCTTCATCCAATAGTCTTTTCAACAGACTTTCCAGGCGGTCATCAATCATGATGGCAAATAAATAATTTCCATCCTTGTTTTTGTGTTCAATATTTGAGATGATCCTTGTCAAATCAGGTCTGGTAAGTCTGATGACTTCAAGTCTTGTATTAAATTGCCGAAGGTGATCAAATACTTTACTGTGCATGATTTCAACGGCCAATAAGGGAATGATCCCTACCAGGGAGCGGATTCTCAAACGCTGGCTCGTGCCATTTTCAAATTGAATGGCGTCATAATAAAATGCATCCTGATTATCCCAGAGAGAAATATCTTTCTTCCCGATATGATGCATGGCCCATCCGATATTTAGAAAATGTCTGAAGAATTTGGCAGCAGATTCTTCATAAGCCTGGTTATGCTGGGCCAATTCAAGAGATATGCGTAGCATGTTTATCGAATACATAGCCATCCAGCTGGTCGCATCGGCCTGTTCGAGTTTTTTAATACCGGGTGGCATATGATTTCTGTCGAAGACACCTATATTATCCAGGCCAAGAAAACCTCCTTCAAAAATATCCGTTCCATTTGCATCTTTTTGATTCACCCACCAGGTGAAATTCATGATCAGCTTTTGAAAAGCTCTCTCGAGAAAATCCCAGTCAGCAACGCCGGTTTTTTTCCTGTCTTCTTCAAATACATACCAAACGCTCCATGCATGTACCGGAGGATTCACGTCACTGAAGTTCCATTCGTAAGCAGGTATTTGTCCGTTGGGATGCATATAGTATTCCCGCAATACAACGGATAATTGTTGTTTGGCAAAATCAGGATCGATGTGAACAAAGGTTGTTGCGTGAAAAGCGAGATCCCATGCTGCAAACCATGGATACTCCCATTTATCGGGCATTGAAATGATATTCCGGCAGGTGAGGTGTTGCCAGTCATAATTACGTTTATATATTCTGTGGGGTGCTGTTTCGTTGGGTTCTCCGAATAACCATTTGAATACGTCGAGATAATAAAATTGTTTGGTCCAGAGTAAGCCGCTTGTTGAACTGCGCAGCAATGCCCTGTGTTCTGTTGATAAATTTTTAGGAGTCAGCTTATCATAATATTCATCTGTTTCCGAGAAACGTTTTGTAAATATGTCATCAAATCCCGACCAGGGATCATCCAGTTCAGTTTTGCTTAATCTTATTTTGAAAGTTTTCGATGCTCCCGGTCTGATCTTTTCTTTTAACCATATTGCGGCTTTAGTGCCTCGTTTTTTCGGGTTAACTGTATTTTCATTATTGACAATATAATTATTGATCCCGTCTTTTACGAATGCAGAATCATTCGGACGATTATACATCCGCCTGTTATTTGTTTCGTTGTCACAAAATAATTGTTCACCACCCTGGTGGTATAAATAAAAACTTCCATTCCGTGATGAGCTTGTTTGAAGACAATTGGTGGAATATGATATAATATCAGGTTTGTTGAAGCGAGCATTGTGTTTCCAGAAATTACGAAACCAAATTTGTGGAAGAACATGGATGGTTGCGGCTTCGGGTCCCCGGTTATACACCGTGATTTTCATCAGGATGTCATTTATTTCATTTTTTGTGTATTCGATGAAACAATCAAAATAACGGTTGTCCTTAAAAATATCCGTATCGAGTATTTCATACTCAGGACTCAGTCGATCCCTTTTATTTTTTTGTAACAATTCGAGATAAGGAAATGCTTCCTGGGGATATTTGTAAAGAAATTTGCAATAGGAATGAGTCGGAGAGCAATCAAGATGAAAATAAAGTTCTTTTACATCTTCTCCATGATTGCCTTCTGCATTGGTCAGTCCGAAAAGGCGTTCTTTTAATATAGAGTCATTGCCGTTCCAAAATGCGGGAGCGAGACACAAGATCTGATCGCTGTCACAAAAACCTGCTATCCCTTCTTCACCCCAGCGATACGCATAACTTCGGGCGAGATCGTGATTTACAAAGTTCCATGCATTTCCTTCCGGACTATAATCTTCTCTTACCGTACCCCACTGGCGTTCGGAAAGATAGGGCCCCCATTTTTTCCAGTTTCTGTTATTAGATGATTGGGAAAGGCGAACGTTCTCTGCGTTATTCATCTTTACACACTATAAAAATTTATTATATGTTAATCTGACAGGAATATGAATAAATATATCGCTTTCCTATTCTATTGCAAATATTTAGCTGTTAGAATATGATATAAAATTTCTTTCGGAGAAGATTTGTAAGGAGCTTAAAATAATATTTATGAAGGGAAGACTTCAGAAATTAACCAGGATCAGTTAAGTTTCAAAGCATATATTAAAGTGGCGAAGGAACTCATTAAAAGAAGTGATTTTATTATCAGAAATGCAGTTAAACTTTTTAGTGCTTTTGTTTTTTTAAAGGCAGATCAAATTTACCGTCGGTTAATTGTGCTGGTTTTTGGGTCGCAACATTTACCAGATTTCCTGAAAATGTACCAGTAATACGGGTCTCGCTTTTGGAGGTTATTACAACGGTCACCGTAGACTTGTGGCCAAATTCATAGTCTGGATACCTGGAATTTTCATTTGGGAAGGAAAGCCTGAAATTAGCAAAATGATTTCCGCCATTACTACCCGATGATTTAAAGCGATCCATATTTCCCCAGTTTATGATTGTAGAGCCGGTAGCAGCGATACCAAATCCAAATTGTGGTGGATTTTTTTCGGCAGGGTCGTTGCTCATCAGGGTAAAAAATACTTCGTTGTCAGGGTCTATTGTAGCCTGGTTTGCATATGGATCGTTGCCAGTCCATGAGTAAAGTTGCCCGTCAATCTTGTAGGAAAAAGTCGAATTTTCCGTTGCCGGTGTGGCCGATATGGCTGTAATATCTGTTGTGGTTGCATTAAGGTTGCCGCAAGATGTTATCATAAATCCAATTAATGCAAGTGCGATCATTGATAAATGGTTTTGTATCTTTTTCATTTTGATATTATTATCTTAAAATTACTTTTGAATTAGTTGCAAGCCTCCCGTAAACCGACGAATATATCTTCAAAATCGACTGATGTATAAAACGGTCGACGACACGCCCCTGTCATTTCGATTTTTATCGTTGTATCCTTAATTGTCCAGGTGGTTTTGAGATAGCAAGAGGAGAAAAGTGAGACGCAACCAGAAAAAGGGATTT
>DATHNR010000297.1:0-5927 GCA_035485835.1 Puia sp. | reverse complement strand
CCGAAGAGGAGACTTCCAATACGGACCATGGAGGATCCCATTTCCAGGGCAACAAGATAATCACTGCTCATTCCCATACTCAGTGTATCGACAGGATCCGAAGGGAAGGATGTTTTTATTTTTTCAAATATTTCCCTGAGCCGTTTAAATTCATCACGTATCAATGCCTGATTTTCAGTAAGAGATGCCATACCCATGCATCCTGAAATAAGCGAATGACTAAATTTCTCATTCTGCCTGTTTTGGTTTACAGTAATGATAAGAGAATCAAGCTCTTCTTCATCCAATCCGAATTTGGTTTCTTCGCTTGCAATAAAAATCTGGAGAAGACAGAGTATTGCACGCTGGTTTTTAGCTGCGTGTTTATCAATTTCAAGTAAAAGTTTCAGGCTGTCCACCGATTGAATCATGTGTATAAAGGGTGCGATAAACTTCACCTTATTGGTTTGCAGGTGACCGATGAAATGCCATCGGATATCTTTAGGCAAGGCTATTTCCTTTTCCAGTAGTTCCTGAACATAATTTTCACCAAAGTCCCTTTGCCCCAGGTTATACAACTCCCGAATTTCTTCTATGGATTTTGTCTTGGAAACGGCAACTAATCGGGATCCGTAAGGTTTAAGAATGTCCAGAATACTCTGATATGATGATGCTGGCATGTAAACAGATCATTTTAATATGCTTCTGGAAATCACGATACGCTGCACTTCGCTGGTACCTTCATAGATCTGCGTAATTTTAGCATCTCTCATAAGTCGTTCCACGTGGTATTCTTTTACGTAGCCATAACCGCCAAGGATCTGGACAGCCTCTGTAGTAGTCCACATGGCTGTTTCACTTGCAAATACTTTGGCCATGGATGAACTAACAGCGTAATCCAGTCCCTGATCTTTTTCTCTTGCAGCTTTTAAACAAAGCAGTCTCGAAGCTTCTATCCTGGTTGCCATATCCGCCAGCTTAAATTGAATAATCTGGTGGTTTTTAATTTCTGTACCAAAAGATTTTCTTTCTTTCGAATATTTAAGTGCCAATTCATAAGCGCCGGAGGCAATGCCTAATGCCTGCGAAGCTATTCCTATTCTTCCGCCGGATAATGTTTTCATCGCAAATTGAAATCCAAATCCGTCTTCTCCTATCCTGTTTTCTTTGGGCACAATCACTTCATTAAAACTGATACTATGAGTGTCACTACCTCTTATTCCAAGTTTATTTTCTTTGGTACCAACTTCAACACCGGCCGTGTTTTTTTCAACAATGAATGCATTTATGCCTTTGCTTCCTTTTGTAGCATGTGTTTGAGCCATCACAAGATAAACCGAAGCTGAATTACCGTTGGTAATCCAGTTTTTCATACCATTCAAGATGTAATGATCTCCTTTATCAACTGCGGATGTTTTCTGAGAAGTTGCATCGCTGCCTGCTTCTGGTTCACTGAGCAAAAAAGCGCCAATGTATAATTCTCCGTCTTTTTTACCTGCAGCTAAGTACTTTAACCATTTTTCTTTTTGAAAAGAGGATCCAAATGATTCCAGTCCCCAGCATACAAGAGAATTGTTCACACTCATAGCTACTGAAACACTTGCATCTATTTTACTTATCTCTTCCATCGCGATCACATAGCTTATTGTATCCATACCGGCACCACCAAATTCCGCAGACGTCATCATGCCCATAAACCCGAGACTCGCAAGTTTCATTAATTGTTCACGAGGTAATTGTTGCTTTTCATCTCTTTCTATGACACCGGGGAGACATTCCTGCACTGCAAAATCACGCGCTGCCTGTCGAATAGCCATCTGTTCTTCTGTGAAAGTAAAGTCCATAGCAATAAAAATGGTCCGGGCAAAAATAACAGAATTCAGCTGAGAAAACTAACAACCGTTAGGTTTTGAACGCGAAAGAGGTTTAGTTACCTTTAGCCCCTTGAAAAAGATGATATGAGCAAAAGCGGAAATATTATAAAAGTAAGTTCTGAAGTAGGCCGGCTTCGAAGGCTGTTGGTGCATAGTCCTGACAGCGGATTGGGGAAAGTAGTTCCTTCCAAAGCGCAGGACTGGCTGTTTGAAGATATTGTTCATCTGGACACTATCCGGAAAAAAGAATATGATTTCTATACAAAACTGCTTTTATATTTTCTCGATCCAGGCCTGATCCTTGGTAAGCTCAAAGGTATCGATGCGGAAAAAAACAAAAGAAATTTCTATAAACCGGAGCATAAAGATTTTTTCCGGTCGGATAAAGTAATTGAACTCCAATGGCTGCTGGCTGAAATTCTGGAGGACCTGGAGATTCGTCTAAAACTGGCAGCTTCCGTATGTGCTATTGAGAACTGTTCTTATGATACACAAAAGGAATTACTGGATCTCAGTCCAGTTTCACTTGCAAAGACTTTCATTACTGGCACACTTGAATCCGGGCGTATGCTTTTTGCCCCGATTCCGAATTTTATATTTACAAGAGATATAGGAATCGTAATCAATGAATTTGTTTTATTGAATAAACCTGCCAAAAAAGCCAGGACCAGGGAAGCACTGATCGCCAAATACATTTTTTTCAATCACCACTTCTTTAATTCCTATCAGAAAAATATTCTTGAACTTAATGATGGTTACCATCATTTTTTATTACCTAAAGAAGGTGATGACCGAAAAGTCACTCTCGAAGGAGGTGATGTTATGGTGGTTACAAGGGACCATCTCCTGATCGGTGTAAGTGAAAGAACTACAATGGAGGCTGCTCATCAGGCTATTCAATTGCTTTTTGAAAGAAATGTGGTTAAAAAAATAACCGTTATTAAAATTCCTAAAAAGCGGGACTACATGCATATTGATACCGTATTTACACAGATTCGAAGAGATGCCTGGGTGATGCTTGGTGTGTTCTCAAAAAAATCCATGAAACACGAAAATGAAGATTCAGTACAAAGGGCGCTGGAAGGATCAAAAAAGGATGAAAAATTAAGAATCATTCAATTCAGAAAAAAAGATATAGAGAACCCTGTATACTTTGATAATCTGGAAGACCTTTTATCGGAAATCAGCAAAGAAGATTTACAATGCAATGGTAAAGTGAAATTCATCTACTCCGGAAACAATGAATTTCCTTTTGATGCCCGTGAACAATGGACGGATTCCTGTAACCTGCTTGCATTGAAAGAAGGTGTGGTACTGGGTTATGACAGGAATGACAAAACGGTAGAGGCGTTTGAGAAAAACGGATTTCAAATCATTCATGCTCATGAATTGATACAACAGCTTGAGGATGGAAGTTTAAAAACGGACCAGATAAAAGATACGATTATTCTCATGCCCTCAGCAGAACTGTCCCGTGCACGCGGTGGGTTTCATTGTATGAGCATGCCATTATTAAGAGACGATCTTTAGAAAGTATGGGAGTATGGGAGTATGGGAGTATGGGAGTATGGGAATAAAAAGATAAACCGCTGACAAATATGCAAAGCACATCAAATGTTTTAATGATCCGACCCCTGCATTTTAAATATAATGAAGAAACGGCGGTCAATAATAGTTTTCAGAAAAAAGGAAACCAGGAAAATCTTTCGGAAAAAGCTGTACAGGAATTTGACGAATTAGTGAATGAACTTCAAAAACAGGACATTGAAGTAACTGTAATTGAAGATTCTCCGGTGCCACATACTCCGGATGCCATTTTTCCGAATAACTGGATTTCCTTTCATGAATCCGGGGTCTATTGCCTGTACCCTATGTTTGCTCCGAACAGAAGAAAGGAAAGGAAAACAGAAGTTCTTGATATCATTCGCAAAAAATTTCACTATCATAAACTATTTGATTTCACAGATTTTGAATCTGAAAATCTTTTCCTCGAAGGAACCGGCAGCATGGTACTCGATCGTGATAAACGCCTTGCTTATGCATGTATTTCACCCAGAACAAGTCTTCTTGTTCTGGAAGATTTTTGTAAAAAGATGGGTTACCGGCATGTTGTTTTCCATGCGACTGATAAAACAGGGAATAACATTTACCACACCAATGTGATGATGTGTGTTGCAGATAAGTATGTAGTGATCTGTGTTGATTCAATCATGGATGCTCTGGAGAAAAAATATGTAACAGAAACTGTATTGTCCAGTGGAAAAGAAATGATCCCAATCAACCTGGAACAGATGAATCAATTTGCAGGTAATATGCTTCAACTTGAAAATAAAAACAATGAAAAAATCCTGGTAATGTCGAACGCCGCCTGGTTTTCACTTTCTCAGGAACAAAAAGAAAAGCTTACACAATATAACCGCATTGTTCATACTTCTCTTCAAAGCATTGAAACGAATGGCGGCGGTAGTGCAAGATGTATGATCGCCGAAATTCATTTGTAAGGATTGAAGTGAAATTACTCTCTTACTGCATGGGGGAATCAATTCAAATGCTTATTTTTGGGACTTCTTTCGGAAAGATTGAAGAATTTCAACGAATCTGCCATTTGATTGAAACCAATTCAACAAATTCAACTTTTTTCTAATTAATGCAACAAAAAGTTTCTAAAATCGGGGTGCTCACTTCCGGAGGTGATTCACCGGGAATGAATGCCGCCGTTCGTGCAGTTGTTCGCACAGGAATTTACAATGGTTTGGAAGTTTTCGGTATAATGCGTGGATACAGCGGTATTATTGAAAACGACATCATTCCACTTCATTCACGCAGTGTAGCTAATATCATTCAACGGGGCGGAACTATACTCAAGACTGCCCGCTGTAAGGAATTTTTCGAATATGAAGGCAGATCACGTGCCTATGCCAATTTAAAAAAGCTTGGAATTAACGGGCTAATCATCATTGGTGGTGACGGTTCTTTCCGGGGTGCACACAAGTTCAGTTCAGAATTCGAAATTCCATGTATAGGAATTCCTGGTACCATCGACAAGGATATTGCCGGAACTGATTTTACTATAGGATTCGATACTGCTGTTAATACGGCTGTAGAAGCTATTGATAAAATCCGGGATACTGCTGACGCCCATGACAGACTTTTTGTGATTGAAGTAATGGGCCGGGATGCGGGATATATTGCCCTCCATAGCGGCATCGCAACAGGTGCAGAAAATATCCTGATTCCTGAAAGGAAGACGGATATTGAAGAATTGGTAAGTTCACTTCAGGAAAAGGAAAAAAGAAAAAAACTGGTGAACCTTGTTGTGGTTGCAGAAGGTGATAATTATGGAGGCGCTGAAGAAGTTGCTAAAGTAGTTAAGCAAAGGTTGCCGAATATTGATACACGTGTTTGTATTCTGGGTCATATTCAACGGGGTGGTTCCCCCAGTTGCATAGACAGGGTAATCGCCAGCCGTATGGGTTATTCAGCAGTAGAATGTTTACTTGAAGGTAAATTCAACGTCATGGTAGGAGTTGTAAATAATAAGATTCATTTTACACCACTTGAAAAAGCAGTTAAAGCCAAACAGAAAATTGGGGATGACTGGTTGAAGATTATAAAAATTTTAGCGTCATAAATTAAGAAATAAAGAGTACATCAAACATAAACAACCCGATTAGCATGTCAAAAAACCTCGACAAATATATCTACGGCCAGATGGATAAAAAGGCCGGACTGGAACATACTTTTCACCGGACCAAAATTGTTGCTACTGTAGGCCCGGCCTGCGATACGTATGATAAATTGTTGTCGCTCGTAAAAGCTGGTGTAAATGTTTTCCGATTGAATTTTTCACATGGCAGTCACGAGGACAAAACAAAAATTATTGAGCATATCCGGAAAATAAATTCTTCAGAACCGTTTAATATTGCCATACTGGGAGATTTGCAGGGACCTAAGCTACGGGTTGGTGAGATAGAGGGGGGAAGCATACTTGTAGAAGAAGGTGATATATTGACGTTTACCAATACCAAGCTTGTCGGAACTAAGGAAAGAATCTATGTTTCCTATCCCAACCTG
>DATHNR010000296.1:0-5034 GCA_035485835.1 Puia sp. | reverse complement strand
CAGGGATTTTAAGTTCAAGCAATATGTTTATAAATAATCTCAGTATTTCCACGTCCGAAAGCAACTTTGAAGAAATATACATTGCTTCCAGACAAAGTGAAAACAGGATTTATACTGATGAACAGGTAGCGCAATTGCCATTCATCGGTATTCGTCATATTCACTATGATGAATGGCAGGCGAGAAAAAGATCTTCTGAAAGATTAAAGAATTACCTGGGTAATAAGCACAAACCTCTGTCCATTTTGGAAATTGGTTGTGGTAATGGATGGCTTTCGGCTAAGCTGGCCGCTTTAAAAAACTCAAACGTTACAGGAATTGACATTAACAAAACAGAAGTAAGTCAGGCCAGGAGAGTTTTCTCAGGTATGTCGAATATCAGTTTTAATCCGGGTGGCTTGAAGGACTTGCCCGCAGGTAGAAAATTTGATGTTATTGTATTTGCTGCCTCTATTCAATATTTCCCGTCTTTTGAAAGAGCTGTCCGGGATGCTTTTTCCTTTTTAAACGATGCCGGAGAAATCCATATTCTCGACAGTTATTTTTATTATCCCAATGAACTGGAATCAGCAAAACAAAGGAGTCTGGAATATTATCACTCGACCGGCTTTGATGAGATGGCAGATTTTTATTCTCATCATTCCTATGATACTTTATTGAATTTTAAACATAAAATTATTTTTAATCCTTATAGTTTGAAAAATAAGATGTTCAGAAAAAATGATCCGTTTCCATGGATCTGCATAATGGTATCATGACCATCCAATCATTATATCAAGCCTACAACCGGTTTCTTAGTTTAAAAACCGATAGAATAAGCAGTCTGCCGATTGTTATTTTAATGCCCCATAGTTCCTGTAATTGCCGGTGTGTGATGTGCGATATCTGGAAGGGAAATTCGAATCTTAAACAATTAAGTGAAACGGATATCAGGGGATTGCTTTCCGCCTTAAAAAAATATCAGACCCAAAGAGTGGTGATGTCCGGAGGGGAGGCTCTGTTAAATCCCCAGTTTTTCAGGTTTTGTGAAATATTGAAGACCAGGAATATTAAAATCAGCCTGCTTAGTTCCGGTCTGACAATCAAAAAAAATGCTTCAGAATTGGTAAGGTGGGTAGATGACATCATTGTTTCCCTGGATGGTGATGAATTTTTGCACGACAGGATCAGGAATATTCCCGGTGCATTTAATAAACTAAAAGAAGGAATTGAATCCGTACGATCAATTAATCCTCACTTTCAAATTAGCGGAAGAAGTGTGATACAGCATCTTAATTTTCGCAATTGGCCCGGTATTATCAACGCTGCAAAAAGAATCAATCTCAATTCGATAAGTTTCCTGCCGGCAGACATAAGCAGCACAGCTTTCAACAGGGAAACTGCCTGGGCTGAAGGCAGGCAACGGGAGATAGTTTTAGCAGAATCTGAACTGAAAGAACTGAAGGAAATTCTGGACGATATAATCGTTGAATTCGCTGAGGATTTCAAGCATCATTTCATTTCCGAATCTCCTGAGAAGTTGCAAAAAATATTCTATTATTATGCTGCCTGCCACGGCTTTAATGAGTTTCCTTATAAAAAATGTAATGCACCCTGGGTGTCAACAGTGATTGAAGCTGATGGAACTGTCAGGCCCTGTTTCTTCCACAATGCTTATGGTAATATTAAAACAGATTCATTGGATTCCATCATAAACAGCCGTAGTGCTATAGAATTCAGGAAAAATCTGGACATGGATAAAAATGAAACCTGTTTAAAATGCGTCTGTTACCTGAATTTAAAACCGACTGTTAAAGTATAAGTCATGCAGGATTTAACAGTGGCAAATAAGGATTTAAGAATAAAGCCGTTGCAATTAATATTAATTTTTGCGATACTCCAATGTATTATTTCTTTCCTGACGGTGCCCATGATTTTGACATTTGATGAGTCTATGTGGCAATATATTGGGCGTAACTGGATCAGAAATGATATGGTTCCTTATACCGGAGGAGTGGATAACAAGTCGCCTCTCATCTTCCTGGTATTTGGAATTTCCGACAGGTTTTTTGGCGTTAATTATTGGTTTCCCAGGTTACTTGGGATCGGAGTTCAATCGGCAGGAATGTACGGGCTTTATAAAATTGCTGAAAAAACCATAAATCCCAGGGCCGGTTTAATTGCAATAAGTTTTTATGGACTTTCACTGCTCTGGCGTTCTACAGGCGGCAAATATGTTTCTTATACGGAGACTTATGCAATTACCTGTGTAATTATTGCAGTTTATTTCTGTATCGCTTGCAGTAAAAATAATTACGCTTTCATGGGAGGCCTTTTTGCCGGACTGGGATTGGGGTTTCGGTTAACAGCTATTTTCGGCATAATTCCTTTGTTCATCTTTTCTTTAAAAAAAAGCAGGCGCGCAGCTTTGGCATTTTTATTGGGAATTTTAGCGAGCTCAGGGTTGCTTATTTTACTTGCGGAATGGGCAGGCATAAGGATGAGTGAATTTCTATTCAACGGATTTACAGATAATTTTGGACCCGGAAGTGCTACAGCCTACAGCTTCGCCTGGAAAGCGCAAAGATTTGCCGATAACTTTTTTTATTCTGAAATTATCCTTTTTTATCCTGCTGTGGTCTGTTATTTTATTTTAAACAGAAAGTTCAATTTTTTAAAAGCATGGCTGTTCAGCGAGTTTATAGGGATTGTTATTTTGGGAATGTATGACAGATGCCATTTTAAAGATCTTTTACCGGCAATGTCATTAATGGGAGCTTATACAGTTGACTTCCTCGTAGAAAACTATCGCGCTCCTTTAAAACAAATTATGCTGGGTTTATGGATAGTGTTTTTCCCGAAAACCTTTGAGCCATTACTGGCAGTTAAAAAATTCTTCAGTACAAAAAGTAGTCAGCGGATAAATAATAATAGTAAAGACGCATTTGAAAGCGAGGATTTTAAAAAACTGCTCGGATTGTGGATACGGTCGAAAACGCTCATCAGCGAAAAGGTATATGTTGCCGGATATGGTGCTCAAATACAGGCGTATTCAGAACGGATATCTCCGAGCCGTTATTTTAATGTAACTCAAACACCGTTTGCCAGGAAACGGCTGTTTTCAGATCTTTTAACTTACAAACCTTCCATGATAGTGATTCCATTATCTGAAAGCTATTCTGATGTTGTGGATCCGGATATTCGTCTTTTCGTAAATGAACTTGCTGTAAAAAATTATAGTTTGGATACTTGCCTTTATAACTATAATATTTTCAGATATAATTTAAATAAACCTTAAAAACTCAAATACAGGATTGGTTCTAATATAAGGTTATGAAAAAAATTCTGATCACACATTCTTATTTCCTTCGGTTTGATCCCAAACAATGGGAAACAGGAAAGCCTTACGCCCCGTTGGGAACCCTTTATGCAGTTTCATTTCTGAAAAAGCATGGCTTACCGGTTTCATTTATGGATACCATGTTTGCCAAGGGACCGGAGGTGATTATTCATTCTTTAGAAAAAGAAAAGCCTGACATTCTGGTTATCTATGATGATGGGTTTAATTACCTGACAAAAATGTGCCTTCAGAATATGCGGGATGCAGCATTTAAGATGATCCGGTACGCAAAAGATAGAGGATGTGTTGTAATTGTTTCCAGCTCCGATTCAACGGACAGGTTTGAAATGTATATCAATGCCGGAGCAGATTTTATTTTATTGGGGGAAGCGGAAATCACCTTGCTGGAATTGATCAGGGAAAATTCGATTGATTTCCCTGATTATAATAAAATTGCAGGACTCGCATTTAAACGTGGAGATCAGATCGTAAAGACAAACAGCCGAAATGTTTTAAAGGACCTTGATTCCATGCCTTTTCCTGCCTGGGAAGATATAGATATGAAACCATATCGTGAAATGTGGCTAAAAAGCGCAGGTTATTTTTCAATGAATATGGGAACCACAAGAGGTTGTCCTTTCAAATGCAACTGGTGTGCGAAACCTATTTATGGGAATCGTTATAATTCCAGAAGTCCGCAAAATGTAGTGAGCGAATTAATGATGTTAAAGCATAAGTTCGGGTTTGATCATATCTGGTTCTGTGATGATATTTTTGGTCTTAAACCCGGATGGGTAAAGGAATTTGCAGATTTAGTGGAAAAAAGCGAATTGAGTTTTAAATTTAAAATGCAGGGTAGAGTTGACTTGCTTTTGCAGGAAAATAATATCAGGGACCTCCAAAGAGCCGGCTGCGAGAATATATGGATGGGAGCAGAGAGCGGATCTCAAAGAATTCTCGATGCCATGGATAAGGGAACTACTGTTGAACAGATTTATGAAGCCACTCATTTATTAAAGCGCTGTGGTATCAAACCTTCATTTTTCATACAATTTGGTTATTTGAATGAAGAAAAGGAAGACATTGAAAAGACAATTTCAATGATCAATGAGTTGCTGCCTTTTGAAATCGGGATTTCTGTATCTTATCCTTTACCAGGCACGGTGTTTTTTGAGAAAGTTAAAAACCAGTTGGGTAATAAAACGAATTGGAAAGATTCGGATGAATTAGCCCTGATGTTTAATAATACCTATCAGCCGGCTTTTTACAAACAATTACACCGGTACGTCCATAAGAGTTACAGAAAGCATCTTGCATATGAAAATATCAGGCAATTGATTACCCGTCCTGTTAAAATAAATTCTTTCAGGATAAAAAGAGCAATTTCCGCATTATACTATTTGCCTGCCGCATTTATAGATAAGCTAAAACTCCGCAGATTGGAAAAACCAGTACATGGATAATCAAATTAATTATTATAACGAACAATTGGTTTCAGCTGCATTTAATGGTCAGTCACTCGTTTTTGATGAATTATACTCAACAAACAGTATTATTCAGTACAAACGCGAAAGGGTCAGAGATCATTTGATCAAAAATTTGAAACCGGGTAGTCATATTCTCGAATTAAATGCAGGCACCGGAGATGACGCAATTTTCCTGGCTCAGAAGGGGTATCATGTTCATGCCACCGATATTTCTTCCGGGATGCAGAA
>DATHNR010000295.1:0-5689 GCA_035485835.1 Puia sp. | reverse complement strand
TTTTTGTTCGTTAAAGACTTCGTGTTCGAAAACAATCCGGTGGTCAACAGGTAATTCCTTTAAAATAGTTTTGATATTCAGCAAATCGTCGTAGTGCGCCGGTCTTAAGAATTTTGTATTCATTTCGACAACGGGCATGATCACTCCCAGTTCCTCCATTTCCTTGTAAGTAAAACCCAGGTTGCGGATGGATTCAGCACGGGCCACTTCAAAATATTGAGCATAATTACCATAATAGACCACATTCATCTGATCTGTTTCTGCATATCTTACGCGGATATGGGTTTCTGTTACAAACATGGATTGAAGTGTTTATAGTTAACAGTTGACCGAATTCCCATACTCCCATACTCCCATATTCCCATACTCCCATACTCCCATACTTGTTCTATTTCCCCATCATTCCATCCACGCTGATGCGGCCAGGACCAATAATCATTATGGTAAACACACTGGTCAGATAAATAGCACCCAGATCAACAATTTTGAGTGGCTGATCATGATTATATATAAAAACCGCAACGGATAAATTGATGACTATGATAAAAGCAGCAATACGGGTAAATAACCCAAGTACCAGCAGCATTGAACAAAATAATTCTGCAAGGATTACCAGGATTAGTGAACCCCGGTGGCCAATATGCAATGGGTCGTAAAAACCTGGAGAAAGTTCACTGAATTTAGAAATTTTAGGCAGACCATGGCCGATCAGAAGAAGTAATCCTGTAACAACCCTTTGTACCAACATCGCAAAATTGAAAGCTCCTGTTGAATAGGAAGTCGATAATAATTTTCTCATCGGAATTAATTTCAATCAAATGTAAAGGTTTTGAGAAATTTTAACCTGATCTAAAGAAATGTTAATCATATCAGTTATCCACAAGTTGTTTGGAACAATGTTTGGTATTAGGGGAATTAATTCAGAAACTTGGCAGTTGAATAACAATTTCCGGATGAAACGAACGGTTCTACCCTTATTACTTCTTTTGTGTTTTTATGCAAAATCACAGCAGACTTTTTTTCTGACGGATCCGGAGTTTACTTTTAAACAGGCGCAGGAATTCTACCAGAAACAATATTATAGCCTGGCTTATCCGTTATTCAGGGAACTTGAACAGGACCAGGCTGTCAGGCCACAGCTTTATGAATCCTTCAATTACGAAAATATTCATTTTTATACACTTGTTTGTTCACTGAATCAGGATGACAGCACGGCAGCAGGTCCCGCTAAAATTTTCATAGAAAGAGAAAATAATGCTGCACGCGGGCAGATGATGGCATATCACCTGGCGGAATTTTATTTCCGTCGTAAAAATTATGAAGCGGCATTGAAACTTTATGAGAATTCAAGCATTGATAATCTGAGCAATGATGAAATTGCCACGTTAAAGTTTCATAAGGGATATACTTATTTTATCAAAAAGAATTTCGATCTCGCAAAGCCTCTTTTTGATGCCATTCGCCAGCTTCGGGGCGATATTCATTATATAGATGCTAACTATTATTACGGATATATTTGTTTTTATCAGAAGAAATATAACGACGCATACGCGGCTTTTTCAATTATTGAAAATGATCCCAAATATGCGAAGATCATTCCATACTATATAGCGAATATTTATCTGGCCCAGAATCAAAAAGAGAAAGCCATCTCATATGCAGCAGAAAAACTGGGTAGTGGAAATCAATACTACGAAGCGGAACTCAGGCAGCTAGTCGGGCACGGTTATTATGAAGAAAAAGATTTCAATAAAGCGCTTCCATACCTTGAATCTTATATAAACAGCTCCAAAACGGTGAGTCGCCAGGATCTGTTTGAATTGTCATACTGTTACTATCAGACACAAAACTATAAGAAGAGCATCGAGGGCCTAAAACAATTGGGAGGGAAGGATGATTCCCTGGCACAGAATGCCATGTATCTCCTTGGGGATGCTTATCTGAAAACGGGACAAAAAGCAAATGCACGCAATGCGTTTCTATTTTGTGCATCCAACAGCAGTTATCCAGAACAAAAAGAAATTTCATCATTTCAATATGCAAAACTTTCTTATGAACTAGGTTATCCGGATATTGCCCTGTCAGAATTCCGCAGTTTTTTACAGCAATATCCAACTTCATCCTATGCTCCGGAGGCCAGGGAATTATTACTGAATGTTCTTGCTAATACCAGCAATTATAAAGATGCACTTGCGCTGATGGATAGTGTCAAAAATCCTTCGGCATCTGCGCGACAACTCAAAGCAAGGATTCTATACGGAAGGGCAACAGAACTTATCAACGATGGTATGCTTCCCAATGCAGCAGAATTACTTGACCGTGCTTCCAGGGAGCCCAACAATACAGCCTTACTCCCCTTTATAAATTTCTGGAAGGGAGAAATTGCTTATCGCACGAACCGACTGGATGACGCAGTTCCTTATTTTTTTGAATACCTCAAAACACCCATAAACAGGGGAGAAGTCAACCCGGTCGACGCAAAATATGATTTGGGTTATTGTTATCTGAAAAAAGAAAATTACAAAGAAGCGTTGGTTTATTTTACCCAGGTAGTTAGAAGTCCTGGTATTGATGCTTCTCCGCTTGAACAGGATGCATATATCCGGAGCGCCGATTGTTATTATATGAACCGCGATTTCAGAATAGCTGTTCCGATGTATGATAAAGTGCTGGAATATTCCTGGCCTGCATCGGATTATGCAACTTTCCAAAAAGCCATGGTAGCGGGTGTGAATAATTCTGCTGAAAAAATCAGCCTGCTGAACGGGCTAATAAGAAAATATCCTTCCTCCGGTTTGGTGGCAGACGCCAATATGGAAATTGCAAATACATTTCTTTCGAACGAACAATACCGTGAATCCCTCCCTTACCTGAAGAATGTACTCGGCAGTTCCGGAAACGATGCGTTGAAACCAAGGGCCCTCTTGCGATCAGGCCTTGCCAATTATAACCTGGGTAATAATGCAGAAGCTCTGAACAAATACAATGAGCTGCTTAAATTATATCCAAATTCTGCAGAAGCACAGGAAGCACTGGACAATGCGAAATCCATTTATGTTGAAGAAGGCAGGACCAGTGAATATATCAATTTTGCGAAAGGTATGGGGATTGCGATTTCCGCGAGTCAGGAGGACCAGCTTGCTTACCAGGAAGCGGAAGTACAATTCAATAATGGTAATTTTTCGGCGGCTCTGCAGAAATTCGAAGACTACCTGACTAAATTCCCTGATGGTAAATATGCGCTGGATGCTGCTTTCTATAAAAGTGAAATGTATGCGAATCAGAAAAACTGGACGAAGGCTGTGGCGGGATATGAAACTGTTGCCGACAAGGCGCCTAATAAATTTGCTGAAAAATCAATCCTTCAGGCGGCACGCATTAATTTTTTCAATCTGAAGGATTACGCCAGGTCGGAAATATATTATGCCAAATTAAAAGATTTTGCAAGTTCGCAGGAAAACAAAATGGAAGCTATGCGGGGACTGCTTCGAAGCCAGTTTGAATTACAACAATGGACAGCGGCAAGTGATAATGCCCGTGACCTGCTCAATGAAAAAGGAATTGGTTCTGATGATAAGATCATAGCCAGTATGATTATGGGAAAATCTTTCCAGGCAGATGGAAAATGTGAATCGGCCATTCCATATTTTAAATCGGTTGCATCTCTGAGCCGGGCCGCCTACGGAGCGGAGGCACAATATCAGATTGCTGCCTGCCAGTTTGATCAGAATCGATTAAAAGATGCTGAAAAATCTGCATTTGAAGTCATTCATAAATCAGGATCCTATGAATTATGGGTAACAAAAAGCTATTTCCTTTTGGGAGATATTTATTTAAAGGAAAAGGATTATTTCAATGCTAAGGCAACTTTCCAAAGCCTTGTTGAGAATGCAAAAATTGAAGATATCCGCTTGCAGGCAGAACAACGGCTTGAAGAAGTGAAAAAAGAGGAAGCAGGCAATAGTAAAATCGGCAATGATAACTAAGATGCGATTGAATTTATCAATTATGACCAAAGGATTTATTTGTTTGATGATGGTATTATTTTTCGGCAGTATAACCCTGCATGGCCAGGATACTACTAAGAGAAAAACCATCAATATCACTTCTACGTTTAAACCATCATTAAAAAACACGGCCAAGTTGAATTTTAATGCAGAGGCCCCTCTCATAGATACGACACTTCCGGATTTAAAATATAATCTGCCCGTCCAGTTTCTTTCATTGGTTTATCAGCCAGCAGGATTAAATCCACTTGCACTGCCAGCCGATAGTCTCAAATTATGGAGGAATGATAATTATATTAAACTAGGTGCGGGAAATATTCATCTGCCTTATGCTGAAGCAGGTCTCAGTTTTGGAGATCGTAAAAATTCATTTTTTAATGTTTTTGCGGAAGGATATAATTCCAAGGGTAAACTCCCTTTTCAGGAGAACAGTTTGCTGGCAGGTTCTATCAGTGGAACCATCAAGGCTAAAAATAACCTGGAATGGGATGGGTCTCTGGGTGTCCGGGCGGACGGATATTATTTATATGGATTCCAGCCAGACACATTAAAATTTGCAAAAAGCCAGCTCCAGCAACAATTCTTCACCTTTGATGGGAAGATAGGACTCAGAAATACAGTGCCAACCGAGTTTGGACTTACTTATAATCCCAACTTCAAAATAACTGCTTTCGGAGAAAATAATTCGCCCCGTACCTCAGAAGCGGATATGGTACTTAACCTGCCACTTGAAAAAACAATAAATGAAAATTTTGCAATTGATCTGGGTTTTACTGCAGACGTAACTAATTATACAATCGGGAATGGTTCAACCATTAACAATAATCTCTTTTTAGTTTCGCCAGCGGTAGTTTATCATTCTGATAATCTTGCCATGCATATTGAAATGACGCCTTCCTGGGACCGGAGCAATTTCCACCTGCTTCCAAATTTCAGGGCCGAATACACAACGGACAACAAACAGTTTACCCTGTTCGCTTCGCTGGACGGTTATTACGACAAAGGAAGTTTTAGTCGTTTTGCCGGAATAAATCCCTGGTTATGGGCGCCCACAAGTTTATTAAATACAAGGGTAGAAGAATTTTTCGGTGGCTTCAAAGGGTCACTCTCATCTCATTTTTCATATCTCGCTAAAGCAGGATTTTCGGAATCCCGTAATATGCCACTCTTCCTGAATGATAGCCTGGATGGGAAAAATTTCCAGGTTGTTTACGAAAGCAAACTGGATGCTTTTACATTGCACGGAGAAGTCAGCTATATAGATGGTGAGGATTTTAATATTACAGCCGCCCTGACACTCAGCAATTATAAGACTACGAGTGAATATAAAGCATGGGGTTTACTTCCAATGGAATTCACTACTACCATGCGATGGCAGATTGTCAAGGAACTCTGGTTAAAGGCAGATCTGTGGGCGTTTCAAGGTGCATACTGGCGATACCTGAATCAGGCTGTGGGAACCGGTGACGGAGGTTTTGATGTGAATGCCGGGCTCGAATTCAGGATTACAAAACAATTTAACCTATGGTTGCAGATGAATAATCTTTTCAATGATAAATATCAGCGTTGGAACCAGTATACTGTGTATGGATTTAATATCTTAGGGGGTGTAATATTTTCATTTGGGAAATAATCACGGTTATATCTTTTTATGTATACTATTTTGAATAAGTACCTTTTTC
>DATHNR010000294.1:0-5580 GCA_035485835.1 Puia sp. | reverse complement strand
TGAAATCCCACAGTTTCCTCAACGCCGGGCACTTCTTTTTTTACTGTTTCGGCCATCGGAGAAGCAACTCCTGAAAAATACATCGGAGTTCCGGAAAAGGTCATGATGGTAACGACACGATAAAGCCGGTTGCTGTCTTTTTCAAACTTATCAAAGGTCAGATCGTAATGTACGATCAGGAATATAACTAAGGCACTGCTGATGCCAATGGAAAGTCCCAGTACATTGATCAGTGAAAATATTTTATTCCTGATGAAATTGCGATAGGCAACGGCTATGTAGTTTTTAATCATAGATTTTTTATTTTAGGATATGAGCCAGGAGATATGGGTTATGGGTTATGAGATATCACTAGCGTTGCGTTATTGTCATTTATAGTTCTTTGAAATTGTTGTCTGTACTGCATTTGAGCCGTTTTGAATGTGGAAACGATTTGAAGGCATTTTGATTCGAATTTTGTATAATGTTCTGATAATCATCTAATATGAATCAGGGCAAATATATCTTTTCGCAAGTTTTTTCTTTGATTTCACATAAAGTCTTTACGACTATTGTTAATCGATATAATGGCGATCACAAGACTAAGCAATTCAACTGCTGGAAGCAATTTCTTTGTATGGCTTTTGGTCAACTCACTCAAAGGGATAGTCTCTCCGATGCGATTCTTTGCCTTAGAGCTAATTCAAACAAGCTCTATCATCTTGGTATTGGAGAAATAATTTCCAAAACCACATTGACAAGAGCCAATGAGAATCGTGATTGGCGGATATATGCTGATTTTTGCATGATTCTCATCGAAGAAGCTCGCAGTTTGTATATAAATGATAGCGAACTCGACTTTGACCTCGCCAATAATGTCTTTGCTATTGATGCAACAACCATCGATATGTGCTTATCTGCATTTTTCTGGGCAAAATTCAGATCTACAAAAGGTGGCATCAAAATCCATACTCAGCTAGACTTGAAAACATCGATTCCTTCATTTATTCATATCACTCCTGCAAATGTTCATGAACTCAATATTCTGGATATGATCAAATTTCAGCCAGATAGTTTCTACGTCTTAGACCGCGGCTACATTGACTTTGATCGATTTTATCATATTCATACGGTTGGCGCCTACTTTATTACCAGGGCTCGCAAAGATTTTAGTTTTACACTGATCAAATCAATGAAAAAAACGGAACGAAATATCATTTGTGACCAAATTATCAAACCCAGAAGAAAGAATTTTTATGTAGCCAGAGATTATCCGGAAGCATTTCGACGCATTAAGTATTATGATAGCGAAAGTTCCCGTTACTTCACCTTTATCACTAACAATAAAGAACTTAAAGCCAGCCAGATTGCTACCTTATATAGACACAGATGGAAGATTGAATTATTTTTCAAATGGATAAAACAGCATCTGAAAATTCAATCATTTTGGGGCCGATCAGAAAACGCAGTGAAAACCCAAATCTGGATCGCAATATCGGTCTATGCCCTGGTGGCAATTGCGAAAAAAAAATTTGGGCTAAAGCAATCACTCTATGAAATCCTCCAAGTGCTTAGCATCAGTGTCTTTGAAAAAATATCAATAAATGAATTATTCGACAAGAAAGTACAACAACAAGATTTCAAAGAACTAAAAAATAATCAACTGAATATCTTTAACTTATAACGCAACGCTAGTGATGAGATATGGGTTATGAGATTTTTATTCGTAACAGCTGTATTCCATAATTTATATCTCATCCCGCACGTACGGGATCTCATATCCCATAACCCATATCTCATATCCCATAACCCATAACCCATATCCCACATCTCATTATTATTCCGACCTTAAACTGGTTACCGGGTTTGATAAAGCGGCTTTTATGGCCTGAAAGCTGATAGTAAGCAACGTTACAGCAATAGCTAGCAATGCGGCTATTAAAAATATCCACCAGCTTATATGAACGCGATAAGCAAAATTCTGGAGCCACTTATTCATTCCCCACCAGGCAATCGGAAATGAAATTATGGATGCAACAATCACAAGCTTCAGAAAATCCCTGATGATCATCGATACTATTATTGGCACATTGGCTCCCAGTACTTTTCTTATGCCGATTTCTTTTGTTCTTTGCTCTGCGGCATAAGTAACCAGTCCAAACAGACCCAGGCAGGCAATCAAAATGGCAAGTATTGCAAAAGTGATCGATATCCGTCCTACCTGTTGTTCACTGGTGTATTGCCTGTTGAAATCGTCGTCCATAAAATTGTAATCGAAAGGCTGACCGGATGCCAGCACTTTCCATCTTGATTTTATCCCTGCAATAACAAGCGGAGTATTGGAGGCATTGACACGAACTGAAATGTTATCATTATTTTTTCCAAAATGCAATGCAAGGGGAGTGATTATATCACGCAGTGAACTGAAATTGAAATTCCTGACAACACCTACGATATGGTATTCATCCTCCTTTTTCGATTTTATATCAGGGAGATAGTATAATTTTTTGTTCAATACTTCTTTGACATTTAGAAATTTAGCTGCAGCTTCATTAATTATAATTCCTGAAGAATCTGTTGGATATTGCAATGAAAAATTTCTGCCGTCTATAACTTTCATGCCAAGTGTGGGAATATAATTTTCGTCCACATTCCAGATCTGCATGGATATGGCAGATTTTGGATCAAGCGCAGGAGAAGTAAAAAACGCATTGTTCGATCTGTAGTAATTTGTTGGTAAATAGGCTGTGAGCGTTGCATTTTGCACACCGCTTATTTGCAGTAATTCATTTTTGAATGTAACGGCCTGGTCGCCCAGCACATTTGTACCATTAATCACAAGTACCTGGTTACGGTTATAACCGACGTCTTTTTGCCGAATATAATTTAGCTGGTTGTAAATAACAATGGTTCCTATTATCAGGATAATTGTAATCACAAACTGGAAAACCACCAAGGCATTCCTCAACCAGGATTTTTTGAATCCTGATGTGAGTTTACCTTTGAGCACTGCGATCGGCTGGAATGAGGAAAGGAAAAAAGCAGGATAACTGCCTGCAAGCAGGCCGACAATCAGCATCAGGGTCACAAGCGATAAAAGCATTCCCGGTTGAAAAATTGTATTTACCGTGATTGTTTTACCAGCGAGCTGGTTAAAATAAGGCATCAGTGACCAGGCAATCACAATGGCAATTAATAAAGCAATAAAACTGATAAGTATTGATTCTGTTAAAAACTGTTGTATCAGGTTTTTCTTTAAAGACCCCAAGACTTTTCTTACCCCAACTTCCTTTGCCCGGTTAAAAGATCGGGCGGTGGAAAGGTTCATAAAATTTACACAGGCGATCAATAATATAAATAAGGCGATGGCTGAAAAAATATAAACAAACTGAATATTGCCATTACCATCCAATTCTCCTGTTTTATTTGAAGTCAGGTGAATTTCAGTAAGCGGAATCAGGCTGGCCCTTATATATCCTCCACTTTTTTTTAATTGATCCAGCGTCATATTTGTCGCGCCCTGTAATTCCGGACCTGTATAACGATCCATCATTTTATTCAGGTCTGAATTGAGTTTATTCAGGTCAGTATTTTTCTTTACAAGAATATAAGTATTCCAGTTTTCACTCAACCAGTTATCGTCTCTGCTTGCAGGATTTTCAGTTGTCGCAACAAATATGTCAAAATTGAAATGTGACTGGGATGGCATATTCTTAATCACCCCGGTGATTTTATAATTCAAAGAATCATTAAGGATCATTTCTTTTCCAACAACATCTATTCCGTCGAAATATTTTTTAGCAATCATTTCTGTTATCACAAGGGAATGGGGTTCTCTCAGTGCATTTTTAGGATCGCCTGCAAGCATCGGCAAAGTGAAGACATCAAATAATGTCGAATCTCCGTACGCCACCCTGTCTTCGCGCAGGTTTTCATTTCCTTTCTTTACCAGGAGACTGCTATGCCATTGAATACGGGTATATTGTTCTACCTGTGGAAATTCTTTTACCATGGTGGCGCCCAATAAGGCCGGTGCAACAGCAAGATCAATATGATTATCTCCGAACTTGATTTCGTTATTTACACGATAAATCCTTCCGGCATTCGTATTATAATGGTCGAAGCTCATTTCGTCCATCACATATAACAGGATCAGTAAACAGGTTGCAATACCTACTGCAAGACCTATAATATTTATGAGCGTGTAAAACTTATTTTTTACTAAGTTTCTGAACGCGGTTTTGAGATAATTTTTAAGCATAGATTTTTTATTTTAGGATATGAGATATGGGTTATGGGTTATGAGATTTTAATTCGTAACAGCTGTATTCCATAACCCATATCCCATAACCCATATCCCATATCTCATATCCCATAACCCATATCTCATCCCGCACGTGCGGGGTCTCATTCCGATCTTAAACTTTTAGTGGGGTTAGAAACCGCTGCTCTTATCGCCTGCAGACTGACCGTTACCAACGCGATCAGTAATGCAATGCCACCAGAAAAAACAAACAGCCATCCGTTAATTTGAGTTCTGTAAGAAAAATCACTGAGCCAGTTGTTCATCACTATCCAGGCAATGGGGGAAGCGATCAGAATAGAGATACCCACGAGCTGAACGAATTCCTTTGAAAGCATGCCGACAATATTTCCCTCGCTTGCACCCAATACCTTGCGAATGCCAATCTCTTTCCTTCTTCGTTGGGCAGTAAAAGCAGCAAGACCAAAAAGTCCCAGACAGGAGATCAGTATCGTGAGGCCTGCAAAATATTTGGACAATACCGCCATTTGATTTTCAGATGCGTATTGTTTTTGGAAAACCTCATCCAGGAACACGTAATCCAATTTAAAACCCGGATTGAAAGACGCATAATATTTTTCGATCCGGTCAAGCGTTTCCTTTTCCCTGCCTGCTGCAATCCGTACGATGGTCCTGTACCATCCGTTGTAAGCATCATTAGCCAATACTAAAAACAATGGCCTGATCGTTTCATGCAGCGATTCGAAATGAAAATTCTTTACAACGCCGATAACCTGAAATTGCTGTCCATACCATTTGAGGTTGGCGCCCACGGGATTTTTGAGCCCCATGAGTTGCACGGACGATTCATTTAAAATTATTTTCGTGCTGTCGTTGGGGCCTTTGAAAAAGTTCCTACCCAACTTCATTTCCATGCCCATTGTCGGGATAAAATCGTATCCCGACTGCATGCATTCTATATAATTATTGTCCTTCGGATTCTTTCCATCCCATTCCAGATTGTTAACACCAAAACTTTTCCCGATGATACTATGATAGGTTCCGGAAGCATTGACCACATCGGGAACATTTTTCAGACCTCCCAGGAATGACTCTTCATGACCTATTACTCTTCCCTCCGCATTGAACCGTATTATATTGTCCTTGTTGAATCCCAGGTTGATATTGTGGATCAGTTTCATTTGCTGATACACTACACCAACCGCAACGATGAAAAGCACAGACAATGAAAACTGAAAAACAACCAGGCCTCTGCGTACCCAAACCTCTCCAATGGACGAAATCATTTTGCCTTTTAAAATCTCAACTGGTTTAAATCCGGATAGGTAAAGAGCCGG
>DATHNR010000293.1:0-5630 GCA_035485835.1 Puia sp. | reverse complement strand
TCAGCATCGTTTAAAAGGCGGTCAGTACCGTTGTGTGATGGCAGAGGGTGTTAAGTAAGTATTTAATGCGATCAATAAACTTTATTGCAGTTTCAAAAGCTTAAGGGACATACCTTTGTTGCAATGAAAAATTAACCTTAAACTGCAATTATGAAAACCTTGCTATTTTCATTTCTGGCATTAATGTTTGTCAGTACTTCAGCTTTCGCACAATTTACACAGTCAGAGATGGTAACCGAATGGCAGCGGGCAAAAACATATACCAAAGCCTACCTGGATGCTATGCCTGAAGATGGCTATGGATTTAAACCAACACCTGAAATCCGTTCATTTGCCCAGCAAATGCTTCATTTAGCGGATGCTAATTATCTCTTTAGTTTTATTGCAAGCGGAAAACAAAATCCGATCGGCGAAACGCTACAAACCCACAATGTTGCTGAAAAAACATTTTCTACTACAAAAGAATCAGTTTCTAAAACAGTCATGGATAGTTATGACTGGATGATAAACATTTTACAGGGAATGACACCGGCTCAAATGCAGGAAATTATAAAGTTCCACAACCAGGACATCACAAGAAGCGGGATATTTGGTAAGGCTTTTGAACATCAGACACATCATCGTGGACAGACAACCGTCTACCTGCGTTTAAAAGGAGTAACGCCACCAGGCGAAATGCTGTTCTAGCTGGAAACGGAACCATGGATTACCCGTCAATCTTATTCTTTTTATCGAATTAATACATTTTGCAAATATCTGCAATATTGCATAATATTGCAAACACCTCATTATAACTGTATTAATTAATAAGTCATTTATGAAAAGGCAGGTAAACATTTTTAGCATCTGTATAGTTGTGTTTTTCACAATATTTGTGTCTGCATGTTCGAGCAATTCTGACAAGCACAATACAATTTCTGATCAGGAAAAAAAAGATGGATGGGCCCTTCTTTTTGATGGAAAGACCATGAATGGATGGCATCTGTTTAACAGGGGCACCATCCCTTCAGCCTGGTCCGTGGACAGTGGTAACCTCGTATGCAACCCGCACGCTAAAAACGTAAAACACGGAGACCTGGTAACAGATGATGAATATGAAAACTTTGATTTCACCTTCGAATGGAAAATTTCACACGCCGGCAACAGTGGTGTATTTATAAACGTACAGGAAAGACCAGAGCTTGGGACCACTTTTTCAACTGGTCCGGAATATCAGTTACTGGATGATAGAAATGTAGAAGCTGACTATCTCAAAGACTCCTCACACAAGGCCGCTGCCATCTTCGGCATAATCCCAAATACTAGTGGGACCATCCCAAATTCCGGTGAATGGAACCAGTCACGCATTCTACAGCAGAATGGCAAGGTCACTTTTTGGCTGAACGGAGTGCAAACCGTTCAGGTGGATATGAAAAGCGATGAATGGAAAAAATTAATCGCAGCAAGCAATATGAGCCGTTATCCTGAATTTGGGACACATTTAAAAGGACATATAGCTGTTCAGGACTGGACAAATGGCGTTTCATTCAGGGATATGAAGATTAAAAAACTATAATAATTATCTATTATTGATAGTTAAATGATCCGGGTAAAATTCAATTCATGTTCGAATACAAAAAGACAATAAACGAATTTATTTTAGCGGCTATGACGCTCTTAATATCCTGTGGGCACGGTGAACAGAATAAGAATAATCAAAAAGACAGTTCCCAAACAACTCAATCAGTTGAAAACGCAGAAACAATTGTTCCCGGAATTGAGAAGTTGGAATTTACAGATAGCGTTCAATTGAAGGCAAATGAGAATATGCGCTTTGATAAAGAATTGTTCAGGATCAGGGCCGGGAAAAAAATCAGTCTCATTTTTAAAAATACGGGTGCAAAATCAGCTACATCAATGACCCACAATGTTGTGATCTTAAAAAGCGGTGTCGATATTGCCGATTTTGCTGATATAGCACACAATGCAAAAACTGAACAATATGTTCCATCCTCCTTAGATTCATTAATTATCGCGCATACTAGATTAGTAGGAGGCGGTGATTCTGATCAGGTGGAGTTCATTATTCCTAAACCAGGCGTTTATGATTTTATATGCAGTTTTCCAGGCCATTGGGGAACGATGCAGGGAAAAATCGTCGCACAGTAGGATTTATTTTTAAGCAGCTGACATTATGAAAATTGAACATCTCGGTCTCTGGGTTCAGGATTTGGAGCTCATGAGAAGTTTTTACCTGAAATATTTCGATACGAGTTCTGGAGAGAAATATGTTAATCCGAAAACACAGTTCCAGGCTTATTTTATTTATTTCGGAGAAGGTAAAACAAGATTAGAACTAATGACGCGGCCGGATATCGTATCTGATAACAGTAAGCGCGGATTCAATATGGGCGTTGCCCATTTCGCAATATCTGTGGGAGGAAAGGATAAAGTGAATGAACTGACAGAACGCATAAGAAGTGACAACTTCACCATTTTTAGTGAACCGAGAACAACGGGAGATGGTTATTATGAAACGGTTGTCCTGGATCCTGAGGGAAATTTACTGGAAATTTCAGCCTGATAAATGAACAATATCAATACAATCATATTTGACTTCGGAGGCGTTTTGATCGACTGGAATCCAAGATATATGTATCGGGATGAATTTGAAGAAAGTTCAGAAATGGAACATTTTCTCAATGAGGTCTGTACAGATGATTGGAATCTTCAACAGGATAAAGGACGACCACTGGCTGAGGGAACCAGGATTCTACAGGACAAGTTTCCAGAGCATATTGAGAAAATCCAACTGTTTTATGATCAATGGGAAAAAATGATTAAAGGTAACATTCCGCAAAATGTATCTCTTTTACGAAAACTGAAGGAGAGATATAAGCTTTATGGATTGACGAACTGGTCGGCAGAAACTTTTCCCATCGTTTTCAAGCGATTCCCATTCTTTAAAATATTTGACGGGATTGTCATTTCAGGAGAAGAAAAACTGATAAAACCGGATAAGAAAATTTTTGAACTCATTCTGGAGCGCTATCAATTGGAAGCTAAAAACTCATTGTTTATTGACGATAATATTAATAATATTCAGGCGGCAAAAGAAATAGGGTTCGCAACGATTCATGTGCAGGAAAAAACAGATTTGAAAACTGAATTGCATGCATTGGGCCTGATATAAGAATCAGTATTAGATTTTTTAACTTAAACAGAATGTTAAAAGAAGAGCGGTTCAATCATATTCTTAAAGTAATACGTAAAAGAGGGAAAGTCTTTTATGAAACTTTGTCAGGAGATTTAAATATTTCTGAAGATACAGTGAGGAGGGATATTGAGTCACTCCACAATAATGGTTTGTTACTAAAAGTTCGCGGTGGCGCGATTTCCGTTTCCAAGAACCCACTCAGTTTCCAGGATAGAACCCGTTATTTAGCTGAAGAGAAAGAATTGATTGCATTAAAAGCGCAACAGCTGATTAAGAAAGGACAAACGATTTTTATGGATGGAGGTTCTACCATTTGCACAATCGCCGCTCACTTTCCATCCAACTCCAGCTTCAGACTGGTTACGAATAATATGGCACTCGTTCCGATCATTTCAAAATTCAGGGATATAGAACTTGTTATACTTGGTGGTATTCACGATCGTGAAACGGCTACTAATACAGGTGGTCAGACATGTAATGAGGTGAAGCAATATATCGCCAGCCTTTATTTTATGGGTACGTGTGCTATTCAAAAGGACTTTGGCATCAGCGCCGTTTTTCAAAATGATGGTGAAGTAAAACAAAGTATGCTAAGAAATGCAAATAAAACATTTGCCCTGGTAAATAGTTCCAACCTAAATACTACTGAACATTATAAGGTATGTGATATTAAAGATATCAGCGGAATGATCACTGATCTTGCAACCGATGATATTAAACTCGATGATTTCAGGCATTTGGGCATTAGACTTATTTGATGTTTATTTCTGTAATACAGACTAATGGCAGTCATTGCATGACTGTCTTTGCCAGCCTGCCAAGGATTTTCAATCCATTTTCCGTCTTTTCATTCCATTCCAAACCATAACTCAAACGCATGCAATTGTTGAATTGTTTTTGAAGCGTAAACATACTACCGGGAGAAAAAGTAATTTTTTTGCTTACTGCTGAATTATACAATTCAATGGTATCTATGGATTTGGGCAATTCGACCCATAATGATAAACCGCCCTGTGGCCTGCATATTTTTGTACCCTGGGGAAAGCATTCTCCAATTAACCTGACATACTGCAGGTAGTTGGTATATAATGTTTTTCTTAATTTTCTCAGATGTGCTTCGTACCTGCCCGTTTCTAAAAAACTTCCCAGCGCTTCATGAGTGATGGATGTGCTACTCAGGCTATGAAATAATTTTATTTTCATTACTTCATTCATAAACTTTCCTCCTGCAACCCAGCCAACCCGGTAAGCAGGTGCCAATGTTTTTGAAAATGAATTGCACAGGAGTACCATGCCGGCTTCATCAAATGACTTACAACAGGTGGGCCTCTTTTCGCCAAAATAAAGATCACCATAGATATCATCTTCAATCAGAGGGATATTATATTTTCCTAAGAGCTTCACTGCTTCCTTTTTATGTTCTTCCGGCATCAGACTACCAAAAGGATTATTGAAATTGCTTACAAAAATGCAGGCAGCCAGTTTGGTTTTATGCACTATTTTCTTCAGTGATTCCATGTCCACGCCGGTCTGCGGATCGGTGGGAAGTTCCAGGATTTTCAAACCCAGACTTTGTGCCAGTTGTAATATGCCATAGAAACAGGGGCTCTCGACTGCAATGGTATCGCCACGTTTTGTCATTGCCATGAGACAATACGAAAGGGCGGACATGCAACCGGCAGTAGTTAGAATATCTTTTTCAGAAAGATTCCCTTTCCAGCTGAACGACCATCTGGCAACCTGTGTACGTAGTTTTTCATTTCCCTGCAAGGGTTCATAGGTTGTTCCACCGCCGGGCAGGGACCTGATCGCCTGTAGTGCGCCTTTATTCAATTTAGCAACAGGTAATAATTTCATAGCGGGGACTCCTCTGGAGAAAACTGTAAAATTATTCTCACTGGCAGGATGAAATGAATTTTCAATGATATCCGTTACAGTTTTTAACGCCGGTTTGTTTTCGGGTTTACTTACTGCAGGCATGGCCAGATATTTTCTGAAAGAATTACTGACATAAAAACCTGATTGCGGTCTTGGTTCTATCAGTGATTTTGCTTCCAACTCGTAATAAGCAAACTGTGCTGTGCTCATACTTACACCGTGCTGCCGGCATATCATGCGTATGGACGGGAGTTTGTCGCCCACTTTCAATGTATCATTATTAATCTGCTGCTCCAGACTCCGTGCAATTTTTAAATAGAGCAACTCCCTGTTTTGAGTTTTTTTCTTCATAGTAAACTGTACTGGTCAAAAATACTAAAAATGTATCTGTGCTGGTATTATATTTTGAAGGAAATTTGTCTTATCGGATGAAATGAGTAATTAAAACAGGAATCATGAAAACATATATTGTTGATTCATTTACCAAGGAACAGTTTAAAGGGAATCCTGCCGGTGTATGCTTTCCCGAGCATGAAATCAGTGATGGCAAAATGCT
>DATHNR010000292.1:0-7567 GCA_035485835.1 Puia sp. | reverse complement strand
TTTCTCCCTTTCCGACTGCGTTTCGCTATAATCAGGCAAAAAAATATCGGGAATTACGCCTGTCTGTTGTGCACTGGTACCATTCACCCGAAAAAGGCGGTCAATAGTAATTTTTATGAAATCATCTGCCATTTTCATTTTTTCCAAATGCTGTTCATCGAACGTGGTATCCAGCGGCAGTACTACCTGGGCTGTTGCCTTACCAAAACTCGGTGTTCCAATTATAAGGGCCCTGTGGTAGTCCTGTAAGGTTCCTGCCAGCATTTCAGAAGCGGAAGCTGTGAAACCATTAATCAGCAGAATTAGTGGCCCATCGTAAACAGATCCACGGTTCACGTCTTTCATGGTATATATCTTCCCCTCCTTATCCCTGGTCATTCCTACAGGACCGTAGTCGATGAAAATCCCTGCAAGCGCAATGGCCTCCAGCATGGAACCGCCGCCATTGTACCGAAGGTCAAGGATGAGTCCTTCAATATTTTCCTTTTTCAGCTTAATGATCTCCTTTGCTACGTCATCCGCGCACCCGTTACTTCCCCCTTCTTCCCCATTCCAGTCGGTATAAAAAGCAGGCAAAGAGATAAATCCAACACGATGCGAACCTTTCAGAATAAAACTGCGCACCCTGCTATTGTCATCATCCATAGCGGACTCCTCTCTTTGCAGAGTAACCTTTCGCAGGGTACCATCCGATTTCTTTAGTGTCAGCGTGAGACTTTTCCCGTGATCCCCCGAAATAAATGCATTTACTTCCTCGGTTGAACCGTCCGACACATCAACTTCTTCGTTTCCATCCCATTGCAATGCCAATATTTGATCTCCTTCATGAATTAACCCGCTTTTATAAGCAGGGCTTCCCGGTTTTAAGTGGGTTATCTCTGTTGCGTCTTTCCCGTCCCCAAGACTAAACCCAAATTGTAACTGTTTATCGCCCAGTTCACCCTGGAATTCTTCTTTTTTCCCCGGAGAGAAGAATTCGGTATGCGGATCATAGCATGATGCAACTGATTCACACCAGGCGTTGTTTACGAATCCCGACAATCCTCCGTTTGCCTGACGAATCCTTAAAATATCCCTTTTAAAAGCATGACAAACTTTTTTCCTGGCCTTGGGTTCGAGACTGTCAATTGTTAAATTGGTTTTTGATGAATCTTCATCATACATATCCACAAGTGTCTCCAGAATGTTGCGCTTGACCAGTTTATAGATTTTGGTTCTTCGCATCATTTCATCCGGTGAAAAACTGCTATCCTCAGTAGCTGTATATGTTTCATTGAGATTTAGGTTAAACCGCGATTTGGATAATAAATCAAGGATAGAGTCTGACTGGTTAATTTTTTTTGTATATAAAATTATGAGTTGATTCAAAAAGTCATCTTTCTTGTTAAGAAGCTGATCGTTCAGGGTGTATTTATAAACACTCAGTTTTAAAATATCCTCTTCATTGAAATAAATTTTATCAGCATCGAGGGCGCGAATCATCTGTGAAAAAAGATCCGACGAAAAGGATTTATCAACTACCCTGGGTTGAACATGATAGATTTCGGCCATCCGTGTGATTATATATGCTATTTCTACCGTTGATTGAGGGGTTTGGGCGGGAGATTCCTGAAATAAGAACAGGAAGGGGATCAACAAAGCAGAAAATGTGCGCTTCATACCTTAAGTAAAGAATAAAATGGCAATATATAAAATGAATCAGCGTTCTGATTGAAAGTCAGTACTCTACGTTATTTTTGTGCCTAAAGTTTCTTTTTGTCAAGTATAAAAAAATTAGCGGGTCAAACCATCTGGTATGGAGCAAGCTCCATCTTCGCACGTTTCCTTTACTATCTTTTAACGCCCTACCTGACCGGAAAATTCAGCGGAACAGTTGAATATGGCAGGATGAGTCTTGTGTTTGCCCTTATTCCATTCTTATTTACCCTTATTGTTTTTGCTTTTGAAACAGCCTATTTCCGTTTTATGGAACGGAAGGAATACAAAATAGATGTATACGATACGCTCAGTACATCCCTTCTGATCTCAACACTTGGCATTATAGGATTGACAATATTTTTCAGGTCGCCTATTGCAAAATTCATCGGCTTGCCGGATCATCCTGAATACATCACACTTTGCGCAGTGATTATAGGTTTTGACGCGTTGAGCGCGTTGCCTTTTGCGAAACTCCGTCATGAAAACCGACCAAAGAAATTCGCATTTATCCGGATTGCAGGAATACTCCTGAATATTTTTGTTGTTTACTTTTTTCTTACGGTTTGTCCGGCTATTATTAAAAAAAATCCTAACAGCATTTTACACCTGGTTTATAGCCCAAGGTATGGTGTTGCCTATGTTTTAATTGCAAATGCAGCAGCTTCTGTTTTTCAATTCCTGGCGCTTTCCAGGGAATGGAGCAGCGTGCATTTGCATATCAATAAACCGCTTTGGAAAGAAGTCATGATATATGCGTTGCCGCTGACCATCGCGGGATTTGCCGGCATGATCAATGAGACTTTTGATCGTGTGATGCTTCAGCGCTGGTCCCCGTTAAAAGGAGATGCTGCTACTTTTGAAGTAGGTGTGTACAGCGCCTGTTATAAGCTTTCGATTCTTATAACTCTTTTTGTCCAGGCTTTTCGAATGGGTGCTGAACCTTTCTTTTTTAAACAGTCATCCGAAGAAAATGCTCCAAGGGTTTATGCCCGTGTAATGAAATTTTTTGTGATCACTATTTGCGCAATGTTTTTATTCGTTTCCCTTTATCTGAATATATGGAAGGAGCTTTTTATTCATGATGAAAAAATGTGGGCAGGTATTAAAGTAGTTCCTATACTTCTGCTGGCAAATATGTTTCTGGGCATTTATATTAATCTGTCCATCTGGTATCGCCTTACACGCAAAACCACGGCTGGCGCTTATATTACTCTGATCGGTGCCGGCATTACGATTGCAGTGAATTTTCTGTTTATTCCTTATTTCGGTTATATGGCCTGCGCCTGGGCCACTTTCCTCTGTTACGGAACCATGATGGTTATTTCTTATGTCTGGGGACAAAAGTCCTATCCTGTACCTTATGCCTGGAAAAAGCTGGTGGCTTATATGGTTATTGTAGTGATCTTATATTTCATTCATCACGGTATCATTAGCGTCTGGCATAATGCAATGCTCAACTATACCCTTGCAACACTTTTCCTGATACTGTTCGGATTATTTATTTACCGGATAGAAAAAAAAGAATTTGAAATTTTGCTTAAGCCATACAGGAAATACTTGTGAAAGATCACCCCGTTATCAACCTGTTAATGCTTTGTCTTTATATTGTAAGGCTTTCAGCATTTTTAACCGGAACATCATAATACATATTTAGACGAATGGAATCAAATCAATTCATTGCGGTAATCGGGCTGGGTTATGTAGGACTCCCTCTGGCTGTGGAATTCGCGAAAAAATATGCCGTTGTGGGATTTGATATCAATAAACTTCGCACAGAAGAATTAACAAAAGGGCATGATCACACGATGGAGATTAAAGAGGGTGATCTGAAAAAAGTATTATGTTCAAAACCAGGCTCAAAAGGTCTATACTGTTCTGATAAAATATCTGACATTGGCTCCTGCACTTTTTATATTGTCACAGTTCCCACACCTACTGATAAACATAATCATCCGGATCTAACGCTTTTATATAAAGCAAGTGAAATGGTTGGAAGTGTTTTGAAAAAAGGTGACGTTGTTATTTATGAGTCAACTGTATATCCGGGTGCCACCGAGGAAGAATGTGCTCCGTTGCTGGAAAAAACAAGCAGGCTTATTTTTAATAAGGATTTTTTTTGCGGATATTCTCCCGAAAGAATAAATACGGGTGATAAACTTCATACAGTAGCAAAAATTTTAAAGATCACTTCAGGTTCAACACCGGAAATAGCAAAAAAAGTAGATGATCTGTATCTTTCTATTATAGAAGCCGGGACTCATTCCGCTCCTTCCATAAAAGTTGCAGAAGCCGCAAAAGTAATCGAGAATTCCCAGCGCGATATTAATATTGCGTTTGTTAATGAACTTGCCAAGATCTTTAACCTGCTCGGCATAGATACGAATGCAGTATTGCAGGCAGCAGGTACAAAATGGAATTTTCTAAAATTCAAACCCGGCCTGGTAGGTGGCCATTGCATCGGGGTTGCTCCTTATTACCTCGCACAAAAGGCACAGCTGGCAGGGTATCATCCGGAAATTATTCTGGCCGGAAGAAGATTAAATGACAGCATGGGAGCATATGTCGCCAGTGAAACAATTAAACTGATGATTAAAAAAGAGATCCCAGTAAAAAATGCAAGTATCCTCATCCTGGGTTTCACTTTTAAAGAAAATTGTAACGATGTCAGAAACACCCGCGTAATAGATATTGTGAATGAATTAAAAAGTTACCATGCAAAGATCAGCATATGTGATCCATGGGCCGAACCTGATATTGTCGAACATGAATATGGAATCCAGACCATTAAATCTCTTTCGGGAAACTCCGAAAAGTATGACGCAGTTATATTGGCTGTTGCACACGAGGAATTTAATAAATTAGATATTCCCTCACTGGTAAATAAACGATCAGTAGTATATGATGTAAAGGGCGTATTAAATTCCGACATGATCGATGCCCGGTTATAATACCGGGTTTATCGGTTCTAACCTGGTTAAATATCTGATTAAGTATTAGAACCGGAAAGCAGGTGTACTTGATAACCTGAGCACTGGTCACATGCGTTCTGACCAGCCATAAGTATCCAACACTTCTTTTGAATTTATTAAAGTAGAAATCCGGGATTTGAAGTCCCATACGATTTTAAGCTCTCAAAAAAGGATTGTTTTCCTTCTCATATCCGATGGTTGTCGGTTCCCCGTGACCGGGATATACGATAACATCGTCGGGCAAAGTAAATAGTTTCTCAGAGATGCTAACCAGAAGCGTTTCAGAATCCCCTCCCGGTATATCCGTTCTCCCGATACCCATCCTGAATAATACATCACCTCCAATAACAAACCCCTGTTTGTGGTTATAAAATACGATATGCCCTATGGAATGGCCGGGTGTAAACAAGACTTCAAGTTTGTCCTCGCCCATTAATATTTCATCCCCCTCTTTTAGAAAAATTATATTCCCTGAATAATTTTCAAATGGCATGCTCCATCGAATGCCCGATTCAGGCGCAAAATTAAAAGTCCACAGTTCTTTTTCACCCATCTGCAATTCGAGATGATACTGTTCAGCGACCCATTTATTTCCGAAAACATGGTCGAGATGGCAATGGGTATTTAACAATAAATTGGGATGTAATTCATTTTTTTTCAGCCAGCTGGAGAGGGTATGTTTTTCTTCCGGAAAATAACATCCCGGATCTATGATGGCACAGGCATCTTTTCCGTTGTAAACAACGTATGTATTTTCCTGGATGGGGTTGAATATGAATCGTTTTACTGTTAGCATATACGCTTTTTTAATACAAAATCTATTTCACCGGTTTTAGGGATTGTCTTAACTTGAACCGGTTATTCTCTATAATTCCAAATAAGGTATGCAAGTTCCGCATAAGTTGAAGTTGAAAGAACTTTTTTTAATCACGAATACTCTGTTTTTCTTTCTGTTTCAGGCCACCGCCCAGGTAAATACCGTTGAATTTGGCAAGAACCGGCTTCAGTTTAAACACATGAAGTGGAAGTACTACCAGACTCAGAATTTTAATACATACTTCAATCAAAATGGTGACCCGCTTGCCAAATATGTAGCACAGGTTGCGGAGAAGGAATTAACAGGCATCGAACAACAGGTGGAATATGGTCTGCAACGCAGGGCTAATATCGTGCTATATAACAGTTTTAATGAAATGGAGCAATCCAATATCGGATTGGAGACCGACTGGCAATCCACCGGAGGAACTACCAAGTTGGTAAATAACAAAATGATCGTTTATTACACCGATGATCATAATAAACTCCGCATTCAGATACGCCAGGGTATAGCACGCGTACTTGTTGAAAATATTTTATTCGGAGATGATCTCGGTGAGGTTGCAGCCAATCAGACATTGCTTGATCTTCCTCAATGGCTTACTGATGGATATATTGATTACATAGCCCAAAACTGGAATACAGAACTGGATGATCAGCTGAAATCGGCGATCTTATCAGGCCGTTATACCAATTTTTATAATCTGGCTTTCGAAAAACCTGAACTGGCAGGTCACGCTTTCTGGTATTATTTCGCCAACAAATACAAAAAAGAAAATGTTACCTACTTTTTATATTTGTCACGCGTTTATCGCAATACAAATACAGCCGCCCTGCGAATTTGTAAAAAGAAATTTAAAGAGGTATTGCAGGATTTCATGACTGAAGAAGAAGATCTTTATAACAAGGACATTCGGGGCAGGAGAAATTTCCCCAAGGGCAGTATTTCTGTTGTAGAAGAAGTGAGTGACAATAAGGATTTTTTTCATTTCTCCCCCAATCCGGCTCCGCGGAGCCAGACTTATGCTGTGGTTGAGTTTATACGCGGTCAATACAATGTTGTATTGCATGAAAATTTTGTAAATCGCAAAGTGCTCCTGAAAAGCGGTGTCCGCAGTAATGACAAGCAACTACAGCCGCACTATCCATTAATTGCCTGGGACCCAAAAGGCACACGCCTTGCCGTAATTTATTATAAGGAAGGCAAGATTCGCCTTTTTGTATACGATGTCGTTTCAAAATATAAAAGGATTGTTACCGACCTTGATATGTTCGACCAGATTCAAGACATGAAATACATGCTTGATAATAATACTCTTCTGTTAAGTGCTGTGAAAAATGGACAATCAGATATATTCGAGTATAATCTTGGTACTTCGAAAATAGAACAGATCACGAATGATATATATGATGATCTGGATGCTTCCTTTGTAACTTTTCCAGGTAAGACAGGAATTATTTATTCTTCCAACAGGCCTTCGGCTACTGCGCCAACTGGTGATACAGTGCTTCCATCCAATAACCGGTATAATGTTTTTCTTGTTGACAACTGGAACAAAAGTGAATTCAAACAGATTTCCCAACTGACACATTTGAAATATGGAAATGCGCGCTATCCGACGCAATACAACAATTTTCATTTTACTTTTATTTCTGATGAAAACGGAATTACCAACCGCTATGCGGGGTTTTTTACAACCAGAAGAGAAGGAATAGATACCGTTTACAGGATTGGTGATGAAATTCTTCATAATCCCGACCCGGCTGAACTGGATTCAGTTCTACGTGCAAATAAACAAACAGAACCGGACTCCATTTATACATTTTCCATCACCAGGGATTCTGCTTATACTTTTGCCCTTACTAACTATCAGAGCAGTTTAACGGAAACCAAGATTGCGGGTGAAACCGGGCAGGTAAGTGAAGTACGTCAGGAAGGCGATCTTAAATTCCTGTACAAACTTAAAGTGGATGAATCAGCACTTAAAAAAAGAAACATCAATCCCAAGCTGACAGAATACAGGAAAGAAACCATAACGTCCAGTCAGATTGCCAGCGGACAGGCTATGCAATATCAACAAAAG
>DATHNR010000291.1:0-2490 GCA_035485835.1 Puia sp. | reverse complement strand
TTCATTGAGATATGAGTTATGAGATCCCGCACGTGCGGGATGGGTTATGAGATCCCGCACGTGCGGGATGGGTTATGGGATATGGGATATGGGCGTTAGGCGTTAAGCGTTAGGCGTTAAGCGTTAAGCGTGAAAGGCATATAATAAAACGAATGCGTAATTTAATAATCCGGCTCTCTTTACCAATTTGCATCATTGTACTTGTACTGTTCTCAGCGGCTTCGCGGGCCCAGGAGCTATCCGCCGCTTCCTTTTTTAAAAGTGATACGGTTCCTGCACTCTACCTTGGCATTGATTTTACCAAAGCCAAACTGATCAATGACGAAAACTCAAAAGCAGGCATAATCCAGGAAAAGCAATTCAATGGGATTAATGATCTGATGATTAAAGAAAGTAAAAAATATGATTTCCAGGGAGCCTTCCGGCGTAAATACTGGGAAGTGGATATTTCGGAAGTGGAAAAAAGAAATCAGCAGGTAGATCCTTCGGAACTCTTGTCCTTTAATGACTCCGATTTACATTGGATGAAAAAGTATGATGTTGATACCCTGGTGAGTGGATTTAATTTTGGGAACCATAAAGGATATGGCATTCTACTCATTGCAGAAGGAATGAATAAGTCCAAAAGATTAATGACCGTCTGGTATACGCTCATTGATATGGATCAAAAGAAAGTTCTTTTAGCTTCTCTTTTGCAGGGAGGAGTAATCGGCGGCTTTGGATTCCGGAATTATTGGGCCTCTGCAATTAATAGCACGATTATTTATATTGATAATAAATGTTACCGGGATTGGAAGGACAGATTTTGCCGAAACAAATAAAGATGTCGAAAAAAAATATATTGAAGAGTGAAACTGAAATTCTTGTGCGATTCAATGAAGCAGATCCGCTTGGGATTGTATGGCATGGACATTATATCCGTTATTTTGAGGACGGACGCGAGGATTTTGGAAAACGTTATGGGATAGGTTACCTCGATTTTTTTAATATTGGTTTTGTAATCCCTGTTGTAAATGTGGATTGTTCTTTTAAAAAATCTCTTCGTTATGGCGATAGTGTGATAGTCGAAACGACATTTATTCCATGTGATGCTGCCAAAATCAAATTCAGTTACCGTCTCTTCAATAAGAAAACACAGGATCTGGTGGCTACCGGTAACTCCATACAGGTTTTTCTCGACAGGGAACATTCCAGTCTTCAACTCCTCAATCCGCCTTTTTTTGAGGAATGGAAAAGAAAATATCTTCATCCCAAACAGCATCCATGAGAAATGTATATGTGGCAGCTGACAATATATTTTCGCCGCTTGGGAAAAATACTTTTACCAATATGGATGCCCTGAAGAAGGGCATACCAGGTATTCAGTTACATAAAAAGAATATTTCTCCGGAACCATTTTACGCTTCACTTTTTTCGCCTGGGGAAAACAGGGATGAAGAATCAATAACTTTCTTTGAACGCATCGTAATAAATTCTGCGATGGATGCCATGCAGCAAATTGATTTTGATCCCGGAAACAAAAAAAATGGATTCATACTTTCTTCAACGAAAGGCAATATAAGTCTTATAGAAAATTTAACCGATGAAACGATTCCTGAGAACCGTGTTTCTCTGAATACCAGCGCCAATATAATTGCAAATAAACTTGGATTTACATCAGAACCTCTCGTTGTTTCACACGCCTGCATTTCCGGTTTACTGGCCATCATCACAGGCATGCGTCTGATTCAGTCTGGCGTTTATGAAAATATGGTTATATCGGGAGCTGATCTTATCAGCACATTTATTTTTTCAGGTTTCCGGTCATTTCAGGCTATCAGCCCTGGACCATGCAAACCTTTCGATGCCGACAGGGACGGAATCAGTCTCGGGGAAGCAGCAGCGACAGTAATTCTTTCGGCAACTAAAACGCCGGATGCTGTATTGCTGGGTGGAGGTTCAGTTTCAAATGATGCAAACCATATTTCAGGACCTTCCCGTACGGGGGAAGAATTATTTCTTGCGATCGGTCGCGCTTTAAATCAGGCAGGAACCGATGCAGATGAAATAGATTTTATTTCGGCTCATGGAACTGCAACACGTTTTAACGATGAGATGGAGGCCAAAGCTTTTCATCTGGCATCCATGTCAGAAGTTCCGGCAAATAGTCTGAAAGGATATTATGGTCATACCCTGGGTGCGGCAGGTATACTGGAATCCATTGTGACAATACATTCCATGAGAGAAAATATAATTCTTCCATCCTTTGGATTTAAAACACCCGGAACTGAAATGCCCGTCAACATCGTGAAGGAATTAAAGCATGCGAAATTGAATAAATGTTTAAAGACAGCATCGGGTTTTGGAGGATGTAATGCAGCGGTTGTTTTTATGAGAAATTAACTATGAACTTGGTTATGAGATATGAGATATGGGTTATGAGATATGGGATATGAGATATGAGATATGAGATATGGGATATGAGATATGGGCTAAAATTAACTCATAATC
>DATHNR010000290.1:0-2800 GCA_035485835.1 Puia sp. | reverse complement strand
GTGATTAATATGCGGGCATCTGTAGGAGCTACTTTTTCAATCGTCTCTCTGATTTTATGAATCGGCATGGATTCTCCAATCATGTCCTGTACTTTGCTCACTTTTCTTTTCAGGACTTTTGTTTCAGCAACCAGGGAAGTTTTATCCATGGCATTGCGTATGGTAATGAGTAACCGGTTCAGATCCGGTGGTTTGGAGATATAATCATATGCACCTTTTTTGACAGCTTCAACAGCCGTTTCGATCGTGCCATGTCCTGAGATCATAATGATCGGAATGTCCGGATTCAGCTCTTTTGCTTTATCAAGAAATTCTATCCCGTCCATCTTGGGCATTTTGATATCACAAAGAATAACGTCATATTCTTTGTCCCTGAATTTCCGGAAACCTTCCTCACCATCGCCTGCTTCATCTATCCTGTATCCTTCAAATGAAAGGATTTCACTCAGGGTTTTCCGGATTGCTTTTTCATCGTCAACTATCAGAATATTCGACATAATTTCTCTGTTTCAATAAAAATAAAGGCCGGATTTTCAGCCAATTAGACCGCAATTTAGTTGAATACCGGTTAATTTGAAATATAGGCTTCAACAGGCCTTCTGGTGGGAATTATACTTACGTAAAAATACGTTGCAGGAACCAGTTTGCCTGCTTATTTTGTGTTCGTCAATATTTATAGAAAAAACCAGTATTAAAATTTAACCCTATGAAACAGGAATTAGACCATTCCATTAAAACGCCTGCCAAAGTATTTTTTAAACTTACCATTTTTGGATTTGTATTAATTGGCTTCGCTTATTTTTCCCTGATTGTAATGGGAACAGCTCTAAAAGCTATTCATTAAATTTACTTTTTTAAGCCCAGGCGCGAAGAGTTTCATTTAATTACCACCAGTTTGATGATCGCATCCACAGGATCCATCGGGATTCCTTTTAAATCGATCATTATATAATTTTCTCCCAACACCTGAACTTTCAGCGGGGTGCCATCCATTTCAGCTGTCTTGACTTTATAAGGGATCTTCACAAAAAACTTTTCTCCATCCGATTTGAAAATATGCAGATATACCATATCTCCCTTTTCAGTAATAGCACCCCAGTCCTGAGGTTTCAAATAGCCGGCACGTGTGCCGTAAATTGAGAATCCGTTTTTCTTCAGCCAGCTTCCAACACTATCCAGTCTTTCAGTGAAGGCCGTTTGAATTTCTCCATTTGGAAGAGGTCCTATATTCAATAAAAGGTTTGCGCCATAACCTGCATCTTTCACCAAAAGATGTATGAGCTCTTTAGAAGATTTATAACGTGTATCCGTGATATTAAATCCCCATGAATCATTGATGGTTTCGCAGGTTTCCAATGGAAGACTGGATACAGACTGCCCCCCAAAGCCGGTACTATTGCCTCCCGGCAGGTCTTTTTCAAACATTTGAAAATCTTCTCCCGGAATCGGACTCAGGTGATGATTATTACCGATAAGACATTGCGGCTGTAACTGATGAATAAGGGCATAAATCTCCGGTAAGTGCCAGTCAACCTTTGGTTGATTAATTTTATCCCTGTCATTTGAAAGCTGATCCCAATAACCGTCAAACCATACTCCTGCAATAGGGCCATACTGCGTCAGCAGTTCAGTTAATTGCGCCTTCATAAAAGCGATATAATGATTCCAGTCGCTTTTAGCTGTTCTTCCTGTTCCATGACCTGTACGACCAGTTTCATATTGGTAATCGCTCCGGTACCAGTCGAGAAGAGAATAATATACAAATAAACGGATGCCTTGTCGCTGACATTCTTCAGCAATGAGTTTGACTGCATCCTGTTTCCAATCAGTATTCGTGATTTTCCATTCCGATTGTTTGGTATCCCAGTCACTGAAGCCATCATGATGGCGGGTGATCAGTGTTATATACTGCATACCGGCGCGCCTGGCAGCCGATACCCATTTTTTAGCATCAAAACGAACAGGGTTGAAGATTGTGAGAAGACTGCTGTATTCTGTAACTGTGATATTTCGATCATTCATCACCCATTCACCACTTCCCGGAACACTAAAAGCCCCCCAGTGAATGAACATACCGAAACGGGCGCTGTCAAACCATTTTCTTGCTGCCAGATTTTCGGGTGAAGGTTGATAAGGTGACTGAGATTTGGATAGAGACAAAAGACAAGTAGTGAACAGGATCGAAAGAAACAGTTTCATATGATCGTTTTTATTTATCCTGTTTTAAAAAAATCTACTTATTCAGGTACATGACTTCTTTTACCATCCTTACCACTTTTTCTACCGAAGGCATGGCAGCAGCAACAAGATTTGCGGCATAATGAAGTGGCGCATCTGCATAGGTAAGACGGCGGATAGGTGCATCCAGAAAGTCGAATCCTTCTTTCTGTATAGTGTAAGCGATTTCGGAAGAAATGGAGGAAAAGGGCCACTGTTCTTCAACAATCACTAAACGATTTGTTTTCTTTACGCTCTCCAATATGGTCATCCAATCCAATGGGCGTATCGTTCTCAGATCAACTACTTCAGCGCTGATATTTTCTTTCTCCAGTTCAGCAGCCGCTGCCAGCGATATTTTCATCATTTTATTATATGAAACGATCGTAACATCGGTTCCGGTTCTGGCAACTGATGCCTTGCCCAGTTCAATATAATATTCCTCATCGGGGACTTCCGATTTATCACCGTACATCACTTCACTCTCCATGAAAATCACGGGATCCTCTTCATAGCGGATAGCTTGTTTCAGCAATCCTTTGGCATCATAGCCATTGCTGGGGGAAACCACTTTGATACCGGG
>DATHNR010000289.1:0-11748 GCA_035485835.1 Puia sp. | reverse complement strand
TATGTATCGAAATAATAATTCGGGAGGAAACAAAACAATAAGAAGCCCGGGTGAGCAAATCGACGGAGCAGTTTTTAAAAAATGGTACCAGAATACAATCGTTCCAGTTCCCTTTCAAAGATCAACCATATTTGTTCGGGGATTCTTCGAGGATTCACGAAGAAACATCCATCAAATACATTAAATCACGAAAAAACCGGGAAGAATAGCAGAACAAATATGACAACAAGCAGGAAAATATCACCACTAGAAGAGAAGTCACCTTACCGGAACTCGTCGGATCAAAGATCACGGCTGTTGCAACTGATTTGCCCGGCAATATTGGTTCGATGAATATAAATTGTTGAAGCGGTTCAAACCAGTTTTCCCTCTTCAAATAGTTTTCTCATTTTCTTTTTATCAAACTTACCAACACCCGTGCGGGGTATTTCTTTAACAACCAGGTATTGCTTTGGCAGTTGATATTTTGCAAAATGCTTGAGCAGATAATCATCAAATTCTTTTGGAGAGACGGTTTTGCCATCTTTAAATACAACACATGCCAGCGGCTTTTCAACCCATTTTTCATCAGGGATGGCAATGACAGACGCTTCTGCCACATTTGGATGACTCATGAGCGATGTTTCAAGAGCCACACTTGAAATCCATTCTCCGCCACTCTTGATCAGATCCTTTGTTCTGTCTGTAATTTCCATATACCCAAATTCATCAATGGTTCCAACATCCCCAGTTCTGAACCATCCGTCATCCGAATGAGATTTATCAATATTCATTTTAAAGTAACTGCTGATGACCCAATGCCCCCTCACTTCAAATTCTCCAACCGTTTTTCCGTCTCTTGGTGCAATGGTTCCATCGTCCTTAACAACACGGATTTCAACACCCGGTAATTCAATTCCCTGTTTCGATTTAATTTTTATCTTTTCTTCCATACTCAATTTTTCATGGTGGGCCTGCAACCTGGAAGCCGTTACTACGGGTGAAGTCTCTGTCATTCCCCAGGCATGAAAACAATGAATGCCAAAATCTTCTTCAAAACTTCTGATATAACCTGCAGGAAATGCAGATCCCCCCACCATATATTCCCTTAAAAGTAATTTCTCTTTTAAAGGATTGCGTTTTAGTTCTTCATAAATGCCCATCCAGATTGTAGGAACGCCATTGGCGATTGTAATTTTTTCCTTTTGAAGAATTTCTATCAGCGGAGCAGGTTGAAGATGCCTCGAAGGCAATATTAAATCTGCACCGGCTAGCAAACTTATAAATGGCGCTCCCCATGCCATTGCATGAAACATGGGACATATAGCCAGGAAACGATCCATGGAACTGATATTCGCTGCATTGGGTATTATAGTCGTAATAGCATGCAGGTAAGTAGACCGGTGTGAATAAAGAACTCCTTTGGGATTCCCGGTGGTTCCACTGGTATAACACATACCGCATGCCTGATTTTCGTCTGCATCCAGCCACTGAAAATCTTCGCTGCCTTCCTCAATCAGGTCTTCATAATAAATAATATTCGGCAGGGATGTTTGTAAATAAGCTGAAGAATTCATGAGTACAATATGCTTTACCGTTTTTAACCCGGAAGCAAAAGGCTCAAACAATTTAATCAGGCTGGCATCCAGAAAAACAACTTTGTCTTCCGCGTGGTTGACAATGAATTCGATCTGCTCCGGGGATAATCGAATATTCAAAGGATGGCAAACAGCGCCAGCGCCGGGGATCGCAAAGTATAATTCAACATGCTGATAATGATTCCATGCAAAAGTAGCCACCCTGTCCCCCGGTTGAATACCCAACTTATTTATCAATGCAGATGCAAGTCTTTTGGTTCTTCTATACATTTCTGCATTTGTATACCTGTGCCAGGAACCATCTGGCATTTTTGAAATTATTTCCTTGTGGGGGAATACCCGCCTGCCATAATCAATAATTGATTGGATTGTAAGCGGGTGATTCATCATTTGACCAAGCATCGTGAATTTTTTAAAGTTGAGACAAGAAAATTAAGATACTAAAAAGTGGGATAATTTGCGGGGAAGATTTCAAATCTTGAAATTAATCAATTAACGGGGAAACATGATTATTGATGGAACAGGGTTAAAAATTCATCTTTCCTACGCCGGGAGATGCTGATGATATCCCCGTTCTCCATAATGATCTGACCGCCATCAGCACGTACGAATTTTTGAATATACTGAAGATTGATAAGATGACTGTTATGAACCCTGAAGAACCGGTAAGGTGCCAAAATCTCTTCGAAGTCTTTGAGTAATCGTGTAACAAGTAGCATTTTTCCATTAACAAAAAAAACTTTTGAATAACAGGAACTTGATTCAATCCTGAGGATGTCAATTATTTTTATGAATTCAAGGCCGTCATTGGTAGGCAAGGCAATCTTGTTTCCGGGTGATCTCACATCTGCTACTGATTCTTTCAGAATATGGAGTCTTTCTTTCGTCCTGGAAGACCGGATGGTAAGCAGGCGATTCACTGCATTTTGTAAATCACGGATAGCCACCGGTTTTACCAGGTAATCAAAAGCACTGATGCGTATGGCGTCAATCGCATATTGATTGTAAGCCGTGGTAAAAATAATTTCTGCATCGTAGTCACCCAATTCTTCCAGCATGCCGAATCCGCTCATCTTCGGCATTTCTATATCCAGAAATAAAACGTCCGGCTTATGTTGTCTGATAAGGAATAGCGCTTCTTCAGGTTTTTGAGAAGTAGCCACTATTTGAACCGATGAACAGAATTCTTCCAGTTTTTGTTTTAAGTTATTCAAACTGCTCAGTTCATCATCGATCAATATCGCTGTGAGAATATCTGACATCAGCTTAATTTTAAATTCAAAATAACACGCGTACCGGCCGGATTCTTTACTTCATCATATAAATCTACAATCTCAAGTGTGACATCGTCCTTATTTTTTCTGTTGATAATATCAATCCTTTCCTGGCTTATTTGCAAACCCAGACTTTTGTGACCGTTATTTCTTTTGACTGTATATCTCATAGAGGCCAATCGCCCGATCCCATTGTCCTCAATGATATATTGAATATAATCAGTGTAGTATTTTACACTGATGCTTAAATATAAATCATTCCTTTCGCTGGGGGCTATCCCGTGAATAATGGCGTTTTCTACAAAAGGCTGAATAAGCAAGGGTGGTATTCTGTAATCACCCACAAGCAATATGTTGTCAATGTCAGTTAAATATCTGAATTTATCTTCAAACCTGAGTTTTTCAAGATCAATATATAGCTGCATCGCCTCCATATCTTTTGCGATTGGTACTACCTGCTGACGGCTATTCTCCAGGATCATCCTGATCAGTGAGGCAAATTTATTTAAGTAGTCGATCGCGAGTACTTTTTCATTTTGCATCATGAAATTTTCTATACTATTCAGACTGTTAAATATGAAGTGCGGGCTCATCTGAGCTCTTAAGGCGCTCATTTCAATTTTTGCAATTCGCTGATTGGTCTGCCCTTCCTTCCTGATGAGTTGAAACCTGTACCTGACTATTAAAGAAATAATAATGCAGCCGAGTAAGATGCAAATAAACTTAAACCATCCTGTTTGATACCAGAATTTTTTAACGATAATATTAAGACTATCTGTGTTTGTAAAATTCCCCGCCAGTTTGTTTGCGCCCTTAACCTCAAGTTTGTATTGTCCCGGCTGAAGGCTATAAAATGATAAATGTCCATTTTCTGTCTGGCGCCATTGATTGTTTCCTGGTGTAATTTTATAATAGAACTGGTTGGAACTTGGCAGATCATAATTTATAACATCAAAATTAATCTGAATATTATTTTCATTTTGAGAAATGGTAAGCTCTTTTTCTCCTGCAGAATTCAAAGTAAAAGGTATCAGTGAATCATAAATCTCCGCTTCCATTATTTTTGTCCTCGCTGATATTTTATAATTCATAAGCAGTTCGGGATAAAAGCGAATAACGGCTTCTTCACCACCTCCATAAATTGACCCATCAGAAGTTTTATAAAATATTCCCCCGTCTGTCCTTGGAAGGTAAGCACTGTATTCAAAATCTATTACCTTATCAGGATTTTTAAGCCAGCACCAGTAACCCGTATTGCTGACAAACCATATATTCTGTTTATCGTCTGCACAAATGCGGTATACGATACCGATCTTGTTATTTTCAGATAGTGCCTTTTCAATTTTATTATTGTCAGGGTTGAATTCAAATAATCCATTTTCAGCGCCAAGCCAGATCATTCCACTCCCGTCTTCTGCCAGGCCAAACAGAAACTTCGTCGGCTTGGGTTCATCCACCATTTTAATTCTTGTAAAATGATCCCGCTGTTTGTCATATTTGAACAATCCATTGCTCGTAGCAGCAAAAACCCTTTGTTTTTTATCACGAAGCAAATAATTAATATGGCCTGAAAGGCATTCCGTACAGCTGTCCTCATTTTTGAAATGTTTAAGAAACTGTCTCGTTAACGGATTAAAAATAAAAACTCCCTGATCAAAAGAACGTATCCACCATGACTGTTCATTTTCTTCAACAATATTTCTAAGCCGCGGAGCAGATGTGATATCGTTTGGAATACAGGAGGTCCATTCTAATGTGTGAAGATTCAAAATAGATATTCCGGCTTCAGTCGTAACATACATTTCATTACCTACCTGCTTAAAATCATATCCTTCACTCGAAGTAATCCCAATGCCGGCAAATTTTTTGCCTTCACCCACTGGTATTTGCGACCATGATTTTATCAGATTCCATTTATTATCATACCAGTATATTCCGCCGAAATAACGTTTGGAAATCCAATACCCGCTTGGTTCTTCTCTCATATTGTATATGTATGAAGGTTTTTTCTTCATCATAATGCTGTCTACCGGTGGGATGGAGATAATGCTGAACAGGTTATTCGAAGGTGTGGTGTAGTAGATTCCATCTCTGGATATTACCCATAAAATATTTTGATTGTCTACATATGGTGGCCCTGTCAGGTCTACACGGTAAGCATCAAAATTATAAGAGCTTGCGCTGAGATTTTCTTCGTTAACGAACAATAACCCGGGTGTAGAACAGGAAAATACCAATGTTTTCACACCACTTATTTCCCATTCAGCAGCGCCGTAAACAACAGTGCGGCCTTTTGAAGGATTAAAAAATTGCCATTCATTTTGCAAAGGGTCGAACAAATAAATTCCATTCCCCCAGGTACTCACCCAGCAACGGTTGTGGCTGTCGAAAAATATCTGCCTGATAAGGATTTGATCAGGGCATTTGAAAATATGCATCAATTCCTTCGTATCAGGATCTACCTGAAAAATCGAATTATCCCAAAATCTCCACAGACCGCCTTTTTTGTCTTTAACAAATTCACAGTAAATATTCGATTTCTTGTTGGTAAAATGCGTGTAGGCAGTTATGCCTTTATTTGTTTTTTCATAATGAATACTGTCCCTGAAGTGATAAACCCCGTCATAAGTGCATACCCAGGGGAGCTGGTTTGAGTCGAGGAATATAATGGGGCGATGCTGGTCCCTGAATGTATTCGTGTCGTTGGGCACGGTCCCGTAAACTGTTGCATTCCGGGTCTTTGTATTGAGATAAAATATCCCTTCGGGAGTTGAGATCCATAAATTATTTTTCCGGTCAGGAATTATCTGTGATATGAATCCATTCGGTATTGTATGATGAATATCCGGTCCTGGATTAAAAATCTTAAATCCATAGCCATCAAATCTGTTCAGGCCATTTTCGGTACCTATCCAAATAATTCCGTCCTGACCTGCAGCGATAGACATTACATTATTATTTGATAATCCGTCTTTATCTGTAAGATGCGAGAATTTAAGGTTCGTAAAAATCTGAGATGTGGCTGTTTCAATAAAAAATAAAAAAATAATATTGATCCACACTACTTTCAAAGGCCGCGGGGTTTCTATAAAATTAAATATTGTACAGCAATGTTTTTTCAGATTTCTATATCCCGGATTACTGTATTGAAATTTTATAAATTACCGAAGACACTACATCTGCTATATACAATGTACTTCCGTCAGGTGTCACCGCCAGTCCCAGGGGATACGAAAGCTGATACTGCAAGGGCAACGTTGTAACCAGTCCTGCCTGATTAATCAGACGAATACGCTGATTATAAGAATCTTCTATATAGATCATATTGAAACCGTCTATCGCGATTCCCTGTGGGCCATAAAAACTTGCAGATAGTCCCTGTCCGTCCGCATTCCCTTTGCTTCCGCTTCCAGCCAGAACAGTTACATCACCTGAACCTGTCATTTTAAGAATATTATCCGCTCCGGCATTGGTTATGTACAGATTTTGAAAAGCATCCAATGCTAATCCACAAGGTTGGTTAAAAAGGTTTTGGTTTTTCCCATTATTAATTACGGAAAACGTTTGTTTGCCACTCTTTATGATCTGGATATTATTGGATATAACATCTGAGATATATACCTGTCCATTTGCTGCAGTCACACCTGATGGCAACTGGAAGGGCGTAATAGCTGTTGTTTTATCCTGGGTTGAATCCAGCAATGAAGTAACATTGATACTTCCGGTAGAATTGAAATAAGAGACAGAATTATCGCCTGGATCGGCAACCCACAATCGGCCGGTAGAATTATCCAGCGCGATGCCCATTATTTGTTCAATATTAATACCCATTGCACCATGGTTAAGATTCACGGGCGGTATAAAAGCTGTCGGAAGAGATTGTACGAGTCCGCCAGGTGTAATGGTTCTGATGACTCCGCTTGCCGCCTGAGAAACAAACAGATTACCATTCGCATCCATGGCCAACCCTTCAGGATAAAAAAAGCTGGCAGCTTTACCCTGACCATCGATTCCGTTGATATCATTATTTCCGGCGAAAATGATCTGGGTAGTCGTATATATATAAGTAAATAAAGGGCCTGTTATTGTGTCAGTATTTTGTTTGAGAAATATATTTCCTGTTCCCGCACGAACAGGAACCTGCAATGATATTGTCGTATCAGTGGAGCTTTGAATGGGAGCATAATGACCGTTAAAAAAAATACTGTCCTGCGTGGTGATCGACTGGAATCCCGTACCTGTAATAGTAACCTGTGTTAAACCAGGGCCGGTAACGGGTGAAACGGATTGTATTGTAATTGCAGAGGATGGAGGAGTTCCTGATCCAGGTGAACCTGTTTTTTTACAGGATGAAAAAAAACCAATTGCAATTATATAGAGCATCGCAGCAGAAAAAATATATCGGTTATAGATCATGGTTGTTTTAGTTTAATAGGTGTAAGAAATTTCTTCGGTGGCTATAGCGTTCATGTCAGTAGGAGTAGGCGTCAGCGTGACTGATGAACTTGCCGGCTGTTTTGCGGAATTGTAAGTGGAACTATAGGTTGTTGTCAGGGTTTGTGGATTGGTACCCGTTGTAGTCTGATTAATACTGGTTATGTCATTCACATTGACGATAGGAATTCCGGGACCAACGTAATAAGGAGATGCACTGATATCACTATTAAACTGGTATGCTGAAGTAACCGTATTAACAGGTACGCCTGCTACAGATTCCACATCAACTAATTGTGTCATATTACCATTACTGTATGTAAAATTCTGCTGGGAAATCAATTGATATCCTGCATTGCCACTTCCAATCTGATAGAGGGTGAACCCGGAAATATTTCCGCTTGGATCATATTGTATGAGGGCGCTATCATTACCGGTTTCAGGAGTAACCGGAAAAGGTCCCGAGCCGGTTGTACTGGCAGCCTGAACATAGGATGTAATATGACCGCCACTAGAAACAAAAACAGCATTCACCTGCGTTGTTGAATTATATGTTTGTGCTCCGTTCTGAAGAGACTGAACAACCGATCCCGTCATAGAAGAAAGCAGACTTCCCGTATAAGTAAAATTATATGTCAGCATACTCGTCTCGATGATTCCGGAAATCTCTGCGTTCATCGATTGTTGTACCTGGGTAATATTTTTGTTAGCATCATACTGGTATTGTATGACCACACTATCTACTGTTGCTCCTGCAGTATTCTTACCGACAATCACTTCTTCTGACAATAAGGGGTTGGTTCCAGACCCTCCCGGTCCCGTACTACTGGAACTCGGGCTGGTACTTTTTGAACAATTGGATGCCGAGAAAATAATAATTGCGGCGAGGGCATATTTTACAATGGTAAGGATACAAATACCACGACCCCCGGGTGATTTCATCTGGTTCATTTCATTTCTGTTTAGGAAAGGTTTAAATAAAAATCCTGCAGTTATACTTTGGATAACCTGCAGATGTAAAAGTATTCAGACTTAGTTTTAATATTCAGGCAGACTAATAACCGGCCGGGTTGCCTATGTAGTTGGCAAATAGTGAAAGAATCCGGTTATACTAATACTCCTTTTTAGCTTTTACAATAACGGTATCGTTATGAAGCAATGGCACCTGGTAACCTCCTGAATCAATTTGTGCTTTTGGGAAAGCATCCTGTAAAAGTTTCCAGTCCTCCCTTCGGACATTTGTCTGATAGAGATATAAGTTTTTCAAGGATTTCAAATCCTTTAGTTGCAAAATACCATTTCCTGTAACCTTTGTTCCGACAAGGTTCAGGTAATTCAGGTTTTTCAGTGATTGAATTTCCCGCAATCCTTTATCTGTAATGTTAGTATGTTCCAGGTTTAAAAACATAAGATTTTTTAGTTGCGCGATCGTTGTCATATCCGAATCACTCATGTTTGTATCCCCTACCTTCAGCCATATTAATTGTTTTTTTATTCCAAGCAGCGATTGAAGAACCTCAGCATTGATCAGCGTATCTGTAATAAAATTAGCTTTGAGCCAGTTACTGTTTTGAGAAACAGGTAAAACAACAACGCCGCGACTTTTTAATTTTTCAATAACTGAACGGTCAGCTTCTGACACGCTCCCTTCAGGAATATCAAATGATTTCTTCTCTACAACAGTTGTCTTTTGGAGCGCAAATAATAATTGGCTTATTTTATCCGGTTGATTTATTTCTTTTACTTTCTTCCCAAAATTTGCTCCATGGCTTATCCACCATTCCAATAAATCAATCTGACTTTCCGTTGGCTGCGGTTTTTCTTTTGGAGGCATATGATCCTCATTATCCACTGGCAATAACAATCTCTTTATCATCGCACTTCCACTTGCATCGCCAGGTTCTATTACTTTACCATCCTTCCCGCCCTTCATCAGCATTATAGAATCATCCATTCGAAGCTTACCTTTTTGTTTATTTACACCATGACAGGAATAACATTTGGTTTGAAATATGGGTTTTATCACATCACTATAAACATAAGCTTCCTGAACATTGGGAATGGGTTTGATTATTGAATTTGGAACACTGTCTTTTCCAAAAACATCGGCCAGCGGTTTTGTGAGATAATCCGAACCATGAGTTAAAGATCCGCCGAGATGGCCTGTAATGAAAATGAGCAATAATAATATTACCGACAGCATTTTATTATTAACAGCAAGCCGGGGATTCTTTATTTTAAAATACAACAAAACAGAAACCAGTGCAACTGTTATACCCATCCATTGATGCCAGTTAACTAAGGTTTTGTCATAATCGTCATTGGTGGATAAGATGTATCCTGTTATGCAGGATAAAATAGCAGCTAACATCCCGCAGAAAAACACTACCGGTACTGCCTCCTGAATTCCTTTATATTTTTCCTTAAGAGATAACCATTGAAGAAAAATGCCAATGAGCAATATACCAATCGGCAAATGCACAAGTAAAGGATGAAAATGACCTATGAATTCCGATATGGATAAAAGCACGAAATAAATATTTTAGGCCAGATAACGACTTCTTAATAACTGCATCATATAAACGTTAACGGCCCATTGATCTGCCAATGGCTGGCGTGTATAAGGCAGTGTGGGCATATAGTCGGGCGGTCCAAATTCAGTCAGTACTGTAAGTGTATCGCCTTTTTGCTTTTTAAACTCAACCACTTTATCCCACCAGGCAATATGCGCTTTCACTGCATGATCCCATTCAGGAGCGCGCGGGTCATTCACCTGTGGCCCTTCGGGATGACCGATACGCGCATGAATATGATCTACTCTTTGCAAAGTCATACCCACTGTTTCCACCTGGTTCTCCAGGAGACTTTCATGCACGTTACACCAGTGTGATACATCGAAAGTGACTCTTAAGTCCGGAATGGTTTCCATATAATGCCTGGCAACCGGAGCCGAGTATAGTAATCTGGAACGATGCGTTTCGTGACAGATTTTAATCCCTGTAGATTTTGCGAGAGCAATCGTATGATCTATAAATGTTTTGCCCTGTTCATATGTAAAATAATCCCTTCCTGAATGGCAATTAATATACAATGGCCTCTGAATGGATTCTTTTGCGGCAGCATCGATCATTTGTACAAACTGGTCAAAATGTTTTTGATAAATGTTGTCAGAACCGGCACATAAAAAGCCGACTTCCAATTCATACTTTTTTAAACAGGTAAATAATTCATCCTGATCTTTTTTTTCCAAAGGCCACCAGAGTTCTATACCATCATAACCTTCTTTTTTGACTTTCGCGCAATATTCTTCCAATGACCCCGGGAAACCCCAGTTCGTGGCGAGCAGTTTCAATTTGAATGTATCGTTCATAGTTAAGTTTGGCGAATGTGAAGATGCGATTCCTTCTAATGATGCAAGCAGCATGGCCGTGGTTGCTGAGCCGGACGTTTGCAAAAAATTTCTGCGATTCAAATTAGATATACTTTATTTTGAATTTATTCAGACACCAAAACCATCAGGCAAGAATATCTTCAATAACCTTTCCTCTCGTATCTGTTAACCTGAATGGTCTGCCCTGAAACTGATAAGTAAATTTTTCATGATCAAACCCAAGCTGATTTAGAATCGTTGCCTGGATATCGAAAGGTTCTACTTTACCACTGATAGCGCTGTAGCCAATTTCATCCGTTTCACCATAACAGAAACCTTTTTTAATACCTGCACCTGCCATCCAGATGGTAAAAGCTTCAGTATGATGATCCCTTCCCTTAAATGGCATTTTTTTCCCTTCCCTGTTTTCCATCATCGGTGTACGGCCAAATTCACCACCCCATACTACCAATGTCTCATCAAGTAAACCCCGCTGTTTAAGATCCAGTATAAGAGCAGTGATACATTTATCAACTTCTCTGCATTTATTAATGAACCCAATATCAATAGCGAGGCTCGCATCGGATCCATGGCTGTCCCATCCCCAGTCAAATAACTGTACAAAGCGAACACCCTTCTCAACTAATTTTCTTGCGAGTAAAACATTATTTGCAAAACAAGCATGGCCCGGTTTCGTACCATACATTTCATGAATATATGCAGGTTCATTATTTATATTCATCACTTCGGGCGCAGAAATCTGCATCTTATATGCCATCTCATATTGAGAAATCCTGGATAAAATTTCAGGATCTTTATATTCTGCATATTCCTGTTGATTTACTTCATTGATTGCATCTATGGATTCTTTGCGTAGATCCCTGTTCATGCCATCCGGATCATTCATAAACAACACGGGACTCCCTTCGCTCCTGCATTGAACACCCTGGTATACACTTGGCAGAAAACCGCTGCCCCACACGCTTTTTCCGGCATCCGGAGTTTTTCCTCCACTCGTCAATACTACGAACCCGGGTAAGTTTTGATTTTCAGTACCCAATCCATACGTTACCCAGGATCCCAGACTCGGGCG
>DATHNR010000288.1:0-4058 GCA_035485835.1 Puia sp. | reverse complement strand
CGCATTTTTGCAAAGATCAACAGCAAAGCTTCCAGTCTCGATGATGCGCTCACGAAGCAAACAGAAAAATATTTACAACGTTTAGCCAGGAAGGAAAAAAAGATCCAGGACCATTTGTACAAACTCGATTCGAATGCAGCTAAAAATTTATTCAACGGAACCCAGGCGAAGTATGCGGCACTCGAGAGCAGTATGACTAATTCGGTTTCAACCAACGGTGCGCCTTTAACCGGAGAATATCTTCCCTATGTTGATTCTTTAAAATCTTCCATTTCTTTTGCTCAGAAGAATCCGGCGCTGTTGAATGTATCTCCCAAAGTACAGGCACAGATCAATGCTTCGCTGGCACAGTTCAATCAACTGCAGAATAATTTCACCAATGCGGACCAGGTAAAGGCATATATCCAGCAAAGAAAACAGGCATTCAAGGACCAGTTGCAACAGTATATGCAGAACTCTGCCATGAAGAAATACCTGGATCAATATAACCAGCAGGTATATTATTACTCGCAGCAGGTCAGGGAATATAAGGAAGCTCTCAACGATCCCGATCTTATGTTACAGAAAGCGCTGGTGATCTTAAATAAGATTCCTGCCTTTACGCACTTCATTCAACAGAACGGCCAGCTGGCCGGGCTCTTCGGAATTCCAAATGATTATGGAACGGCAGAAGGATTGGTTGGATTGCAAACGCGTGACCAGGTGCAGCAACTCATGAACGGACAGATATCGGCAGGAGGAGCAGGCGGCATGGCGGCGTTTCAGTCGAACCTGGAATCGGCGCATGATCAGCTGGACCAGTTCAAAGATAAACTCGCAAAACTTGGTGGTGGTAGTGGTGATATTGATATGCCTGATTTCAAACCAAACAATCAGAAAACGAAATCACTGATGCAAAGGCTCGAGATTGGAGTGAATATTCAGACCACGCGGGCCAATGGATGGTTTCCTTCAACTACAGATTTCGGACTCAGTCTCGGATATAAAATTTCAAACAAAAGCACCATCGGAATCGGCGGGTCATACAATGTGGGTTGGGGAACCAATATTAATCATATTCATTTTACGAGCCAGGGTATGAGCATCAGGTCATTCATCGACGTGCAGATCAAAAAGAATATTTACATCAGCGGTGGTTTTGAAGAAAACTATGTAACACCATTTACCTCCCTGGCACAGTTGCAAACGATGAGCATGTGGCAAAGGAGCGGGCTGATTGGATTAAGCAAGATGGTTTCACTTCCGGGTAAAGTAGTTAAGAAAACAAAAGTTTCGATTTTATGGGATTTTCTGAGTTATTATCAGATACCACCCACTCAGGCTTTTGTGTTCAGGGTGGGATATAATTTTTAAATATTTTTTAGACATATGAAAGTCAGATTATTTCTGTTTTGTGCAGCGATTCTCTTAAATATTACATTTTGTATTGGTCAGGCGCCAACTATCGTTTCTGTTGTACCGCCTTCTCCGAATGTTCAGGCTATGCAGAAATATGGCGATATACCTGTAAGTGCATACACGGGAATTCCAGACATTTCGATTCCATTGTACAACCTTAAGTTCAGGGATATTAATATTCCTATTTCTCTTAGCTATCATGCTTCCGGGATAAAGGTAGCTGAAGAAGCCAGCCAGGTTGGACTTGGCTGGGTATTAAATGCTGCAGGTACTATTTCTAGAAATATTCTTGGAGACGATGATTTTGACAACCCCGCTTATTTTAATGGACCTGGCAACAGTGTAATGGATTTCGCAGCGGGACAGGGTCCTACACATGGCATGCAAAATGGTTGCAATCTTCAAATGTTTAACAGGACCATACCAAACAATCCTACTATTTACAATTATGATATTTCGAGTTTTATCAACAGCGCTCCACCTGTAGATTTTCAACCTGATCAGTTTTATTACTCTTTACCAGGCAAGAGTGGAAAGTTTATAATGACAAGACAAATGAAGGCTGTTCTGCAAAAACAGGAAAGTATCCAAATTTCATGTACAGCAGTTGATGGAAGTGTTTGGCAAATAAAATCAGAAGACGGATATATTTACGATTTTACTTTGGGGGAGACATATCTGGATCCTATAGTTGGTGGCACACACAAGTCTGCGTGGTACCTGACTAAGATTACATCTCCATTAGGAAATACAGCAACTTTCGGCTATACACAGGTAACAAATTTTGTGCAATCTGTTGGTGGATACACCGAATCCAGAGATGATTGGGACTTGTCACTTCAAAGTGGTCAGCCGCCTGTAAACTTCGGAATTCAAAAAGGATCGTCTCCCGGGAAAGAATATACCAGTTATATTTTATCTTCTATTGATGTGGCGAATGCCCATGTTCAGTTCTATTATTCTACTAACAGGCCAGATCTATCCGGTGATGAAAGACTAGACAGCTTAAGTATTTTTTCAAAGAGTAGCAACGGTAATATAATTGCGACTCCTTTAAAAACCGTGGCACTTGGGTTTAGTTTTTTCAACTATGGGGATACGGACGACGATTATGGAGCAGGAAATGCTAACAACTCGCAGAGATTAGAATTGACGCAGGTACAGGAAACCGGATACTATGGCGGCAAAACTATTAAGAATAACCCCTATGTATTTACTTATTATGTTGGTGCAACCTTGCCGTCAAAAGCCTCATTTGCAAGAGATAATTGGGGATATTATAATGGCAAAATGTCAAATACTTCTTTAATCCCAAGTTATGTACCTGTTTCATCATCGGATCCTGTAGCATACGCTTTAGGAATTACCGGACCTGAAAGAGACCCCGATTCAAACTACGTTAAAGCATTTACGCTTCAAACTATTCAATATCCAACTGGTGGCTCAACCGAATTTCAATACGAATCGAATGATTTTGATGAGGCGAATTCAGAAATTAACGATTATTCATATTTCGCCGGCATTCCCAATGTGATTGATACTACTCAGACATTCCTTTATGATGCAGTATTCAAAACTTTGAATGGTACTGATACGCTTGACCTAACAAAGGAATATGCAGTTACCACCGGAGGTATTACTACTTATGGCCAGGTAACAATCAATGCTGCATTTAGATTTTCAAGTTTAGCGCAGTGTGATACCATTCCGAGTCCACTCAATATCATATATTTTGATCTTTATGACTCAACCGGCACGAACTTACTATTGCATTCTGATCTGGCTGGTTTCAATAAATGTGTTGGTACTAATACAAATGCCTGTTGGATTTGTGGTTCGGGTGTTTACTCGGTTATCCAAACGATGACTCTTCTACCGGGCAAATATATATTCAAACCTTATTGTGCCAGTACAGGTTATGGCCTCGACCTCCAAAATATAAAAGCAGCTTATTCATTTGCAAAGGAGCAAACTTCGACTCCAACTTATTATAATCCATCGGGTCCATTCTTTACGGTAGGCGGAGGTATTCGGGTTAAACGAATCATTGAACATGATAATATCAATCCTGCAAATGATAAAATAAAAAGGTATGTATATCATTATTGGACAGATAAATTAGGATCCGGAACTCCTCAGGAATATTCATTCGGAAGAAGGATGTCGAAACCTGAATATGCATACTTCACAGTAGACCTGACCAGTAGTTCTGTGCAGGGAAGTACCTCATGTATTATAGACAATTTTTACTCCATTCACCTCATGAGAACTTCAGATAGTAACAATCCTTTGAACGGATCAGCAAGTGGATCTGTTGTAGGCTATGATCAGGTTACCGAATTGTACGGGGACAATGGAGAATTTGGCCAAAAAGTATATAAATACATTAACCTGCCGGATGACGTAAGTGGGTACACGGATCCTTATTCTGGCATGAACCTACCCATGCGCCCAATGTATGCATCCAATTTACCGAATGCCCTTAATGGTTCTTTGACTGAAGAAACAGACTATGCAAATCAAAAGGGGAATTTTATTAAAGTCAAAGATATTTCCAATCAATATACTACAGTACAGTCTAACAGGAACTATGTATATGGATTGGAAAATAGAATATTGTCAGTTAGGAATATAGGCAGTCAGTGTAATACACTGGTAAG
>DATHNR010000287.1:0-2322 GCA_035485835.1 Puia sp. | reverse complement strand
ATAACCTGCGTCTCTGGCCTGTTTTTCTGTAAATCCCGCCGAGGCGATTTCAGGTGTGCAGTATGTGCAACCAGGAACGTTATTGTAGTCAATGGGTTCAGGGGCATGAGCATATTTTTTCTCCAGGAAAGCTATATTTTCAATACATATGATACCTTCTTTGGATGCAACATGTGCAAGTGCCTGACCTGGTGCACAGTCGCCGATTGAATAAAGCCCTCCAACATTGGTGTTATAGAATTTGTCCACAGATATTTTTCCCTTATCTGTTTTTACACCAAGGGATTCAAGCCCAATGCCTTCTATGTTGGCGGTAATACCGATTGCACTAAGCAAAATATCAGCTTCAAGTACCTGCTCGCCGGCCGCTGTTTTAATTTTTGCTTTCACACCGCTGCCGCTTGTATCAACACTGGTCACTTCGCTGCTGACCATGATATCTATACCTGATTTCTTAAATGATTTTTCCAGTTCTTTTGAAATGTCTTCGTCTTCCACCGGAACTATACGTGGCAGGAATTCCACTATGGTAACTTTGGTACCGATACTATTATAAAAATACCCGAATTCAACCCCTATGGCCCCACTGCCAACAATTATCATGCTTTTGGGTTGAACCGGCAGATTCATCGCCTCACGGTAACCGATCACTTTTTTGCCATCCTGTTTCAGGTTTGGTAATTCGCGGCTTCTTGCACCCGTCGCAATCACAATATGACGGCCTTCCACAATCTGGGTTTTGCCATCAGCAGCTGTTACTTCGATCTGGCTTTTGGATTTGAATTTCCCAAAGCCCATCACAACATCGATTTTGTTTTTCTTCATCAAAAACTGAACACCCCTGCTCATTTTATCGGCAACACCCCGGCTGCGTTTTATGACCGACGGGAAATCAGGTGATCCGCTGGCTTCAATACCAAAATCCTTCGCATGTTTGATGTCTTCATAAACCTGGGCGCTTTTTAAAAGGGCCTTGGTAGGAATACATCCCCAGTTAAGGCAAATGCCACCCAGACTTTCCCTTTCAATAATAGCTGTTTTAAATCCCAATTGAGATGCGCGGATGGCAGCAACATAACCGCCGGGACCACTGCCAAGCACAACCACATCATAGGCCATAGAAATAATTTTAAAATGAGTTTGAATAGATAATTTCGGAGTGCAAAGCTAGGGTAAAATTGGATAATCATCAGGCTGGGGGAGCATCCTTATAACTCTGATCAACTTAATATAATTTGCACCATGAAAAAAATTCAGATACTCGCGCTGGCCGTGCATCCCGATGATGTGGAACTTTGCTGCTCAGGCACCCTGATGATGGAAAAAATGCAGGGTAAGACCATAGGAGTGGCTGATCTTACCCGGGGCGAATTAGGTACGCGTGGAACCCCGGAACTACGTCTTAAGGAAGCTGAATTTGCAGGGCGGATCATGGACCTTGATGTACGCGAGAATCTTGGAATGGCAGACGGTTTTTTTCAGAACAATGAAGAAAATCAAAGAAAAATTATCCGGGTCATCCGGCAATACCAGCCCGAGATCGTACTTGCCAGCGCATTGGAAGACCGTCATCCCGACCATGGCCGGGCAGGTAAACTGATTTCTGACAGCTGTTTTCTAAGCGGACTTAGAAAAATATCAACGAAGGATTCCCAGGGTAAAGAACAGGAACAGTGGCGACCAAAATATGTTTTTCACTTCATCCAGGACAGATTTTATCAACCAGCATTTGTTTATGATATCACACCGGTTTTTGACAGGAAACTGGAAGCAATCCGGTCTTATAGCTCCCAATTTCATTCAACGACTTATGATAAAGATGAGCCACAGACTTATATCTCGGGTCCTGAATTTATGGATTCGATTATAGGCAGAGCTCAGATGCTGGGAAAGATGATAGGGGTAAAATATGCTGAGGGGTTTTTATCAGAGAAAATGATAGGTATCAGTAATCTGGATTCTTTTGTACAATTTGATACCTGATGTGCATAAACAACACATTTTCATCGTTATTTAACAGAGTTATGGCAATTAAAAGCGATAACTTTGCACCAGTTTTTAGTTAAAGCGCTTATCATGCAAATGCCAAAATTTTCCAATAGTCCGCACACATTCCATTCAGATCTTAAAAAAAGAATTAATACCTATTTTGACCAGACAGGAAAATCAATGACGGGCAATTTTGCATTATATCTTAAAGCGGCCGTACTCGGAATAAGTTTTATAGGTTTATATGTACACCTTGTATTTTTTACTCCTCCCGTTTTATTCGCGATTGTTGAATGTATCTTATTCGGTTGTGTGATTTCAGCTATCGGATTC
>DATHNR010000286.1:0-5151 GCA_035485835.1 Puia sp. | reverse complement strand
GCTTTATAAAAATATCCCTGTAGGAATACTGGGGATTCATGGTGAAAAGCTGGGGTGAAATTTTATCTTTAAGAGAAACAAAGTTATAGTCTTTAACAACACCCACTACGGTGTACTTTTTATTATTAAACCAGAAATCCACCAATTTCCCCGTCGGTTCTTTCCATCCGGCTTCTTTCACAAATGTTTCATTAACCAGCACTGAATTGGCACTGTCGGTAATAATATCTTTTGAAAAATTTCTTCCTTTGACAATCGGTATTTCAAAGAGTGGCAAATAATTTTCATCAATATTCTTAATGTCAAACCCTATTTCGTGATCGCCATTGATATGTGCGATAGTGCCCTGTCTTCCTCCCTGATCGGCAGAAACATTTTTAACAGAAGGATTTTTCAATAGCTCAATCTTTAAAAGTTCCAGATTTTGTCTGTCGATATATTCAGTATTTAATGCGACCACATTTTTATCGTTATAACCCAGGTCGTAATGCATCAGGTAGTTGAACTGTGAATAAATGGTTAAGGTGGCAATGATCAGCACCAGGGCCAGTGTGAACTGCAGTACAACAAGTCCTTTTGCCAAATAATTTTTTCCCCCGGACTGACGGATACCATATATTGACTCAACAGGATTGAAGCCTGACAATACAACTGCCGGATAAAAGCCGGCGAGCAGCCCTGTTACCACGAAAATCGCTGCGAAGCCGGCAATTAACTTTATATCCAGCAAATAGGAAAAGGAAAGTGCTTTATTGGAGAGTATGTTGAAAAAAGGAAGGGCAAGTTGTACCAACAGAATGGCCAGACCGAATGCCAGAAAACATATTATAAATGATTCACTGAGAAACTGTGTAATCAACTGGCGCCGCTGACCTCCTACAACTTTCCTGATCCCTATTTCTTTAGCCCTTTTGAGTGAACGTGCAACGGTCAGGTTTATAAAATTGATGCAGGCTATTACTAAAATAAACAGGGCGATTCCAATGAGGATATATGAATAGATGGGTTTGCTTGAATACTCCAATCCATTGTCAGCTACATAATCCGTACTCAAATGCATGTCAAGCAGGGGTTGCAGTCCGTATCTGACCTTATCTTTATAACCAAATTTTTCAGCAGCATCTTTTATCTGACCAGCGGCAGCATTATTATACGCTTTTGCCATCTTCTCTTCAACAATCTTTGTATCAGCACCGGGTTTCAGTGTAATAAAATTGTTGAGATAAAAATTAAGCCACCCGTCATCAGTGATTAAATTCCTGTCGGAATTAATGGGTACAAGCATTTTAATTTTTATGGATGAATTCTGTGGTGATCTGCGGGCAACAGCTGAAACAATGAATGTTCGGAATGTGTCATTTAATTTCAGGTCGAGTGTGCGGCCCACTGCATTTTTATTCCCAAAATATTTTTCAGCTTCTTCTTCTGAAAGTACAATAGAACGGATATTTTTCAGGGCGGTTTTAGCATCACCCTGTAAAAGAGGAAAAGAAAAAACGGAAAAGAAATTATCATCCACGCAGAGAGCCTCCTGGTCGAATACACCGTTGGCCGTTTTGACTGTGTAATCAGCACCTTTTAATCTGACAAAATCTTCTATCTCAGGAATCTGTCTTTTGAACTCGGGTCCGGGCATCATGCCGGTACTTGAATATTTATCTGTTTTGCCCTGTGGGTTCGTTATGTTGGCAACGATCCGGTAAATATTCTCTTTGTTTTTATAGAACCTATCATAGCTGACTTCATCCTTTGAATAAAGAAAAATCAACAGGCAGCATGCAAGGCCGAGGCTTAATCCTGCTATATTGATAAAGGAATATACTTTGTTGCGGAGCAGGTTCCTTAAGGCGGTTTTAAAATAATTTTTAAACATTGTCTATAATTTTATGAATTCAGGCAGTGTCCAGTTGCCCTGTACTAAGAAAATGCCAGAACTTTAAATCATTGGAAATCAACAAACTGTTACTGGAAATTGGGCTGCGATGTACGGATTTGTTACAGCCTGTGTTCACTTTTAGAAAGTATGGGAGTATGGAAGTATGGGAGTATGGGAGTATGGGGGAAAGTATGGGAGTATGGGAGTATGGGAGTACTGAACTTAAGGATCCTCTAATAATTTTGTAGCAACTAATTTTTTTTCATTCCCTAACTCCCATACTTGCTTTCTTGTCTAACGCAAGTTGAGTTTTCAATGCATCCAGTCCGCTGAATTTTATTTCGGGTCGAAGAAATTTCTTTACAAATACTTTCAGAGAGGCGCCGTAGATCGATCTGTCGAAATTGAAAATATTCACTTCAATCATTCGCTTTGATCCGTCGACTGTCGGCCGAAAGCCTATATTCATCATAGCCTGGTATCGCCTTCCAGGTTCATCAGATGATTCAACATCCACAGCGTATACGCCGTCACCAGGAATCAATTTTGTTTTTTCTATGATATCGAGATTTGCAGTTGGATAGCCGATGGTTCGGCCCAGTTTATTTCCTTCAACAACCAAACCACTGAAAAAATAAGTATATCCAAGCAGCTGATTGGCGATATCCATATCACCATTACCTATAGCCTGACGTATGCGTGTAGAGCTTACAGAAATTGAATCGAGCACATGTGCCGGAATCTCCATCAGCTGGTATTCATACGTGATTGTATGCATTTTCAGCAAGTCATAATTTCCGGATCTTCCTTTTCCAAAATGATGATCATATCCGATGATGAGGGTGTGGGGCCGGAAATAACGAATCAGAAACTGGCTGATATAATCTTCTGCAGAGAGTTGCGCAAATTTTTCTGTAAACGGAACGATCACGAGATGGTCAATGCCTTTACCAGAAAGCAATTCTATTTTTTCTTCCAGGGTATTAATAAGTTTAATGCCTGAAGCCGCATTGATGACGGTTCGTGGATGGGGATCGAAAGTTATAATGACCGTTTCACCGTTTACTTCGAGTGCGCGTTTCTTCATTTGGGTAATCACCTGCTGATGACCCGTATGTACGCCATCAAAGGTTCCAATGGTGAGTACGGTATTGCGAAAAAGGGGTAAGAGATCTATATTCCTGTAAACCAGCATAAGCAAAATCTGGTGCGAAATTATAAAAACACACCTTATGAATTAAAATTTCTGTTTTTCGTTTACGGGCTGTAGTGATTCGATTAGCTTTGCGCCTTAATAAAACCGTGGTTTTATATGTCTCTTTACTCCAGACGTGGTGTTTCAGCCCAGAAAGAAGAAGTGCATCAGGCAACAGCCCGTCTCGACAAAGGGCTTTACCCCTTTGCATTTTGTAAAGTATACGAGGATTTTTTGGGAAAGGATGCGGACTGGGTGAATATCATGCATGCCGACGGCGCAGGTACCAAGAGTATATTGGCCTATCTCTATTGGAAGGAAACGGGTGAAATTTCCGTTTGGAAAGATATTGCACGAGACGCGGTTGCCATGAACCTGGACGATCTGATATGCGTGGGCGTGTATGACAATCTTTTATTTTCCTCCACCATCGACAGGAATAAATCAAGAATTCCGGGTGAAGTATTGCAGGCCATCATTGAAGGCACGCAGGAATTCTTTGATGAACTGAAGAGTTATGGTGTGCTCATTCATTTCCTGGGAGGCGAAACTGCCGATGTGGGAGACCTGGTCAGGACTATTGCCGTGAACGGCACGATGACGGCACGCTGGCCAAAAAAAGGAATTATCAGCAATGAAAAAATAGGAGCAGGAGATTTGATCGTAGGTATTTCCAGCAGCGGAAAATCGGCCTATGAGAAAATATATAACAGCGGAATAGGAAGTAACGGACTCACCAGCGCAAGACATGATGTACTGGAATCCAGCTATGGCCATTTTTACCCGGAGACTGTAGAACCTGTGCTGGACAAGGATGTGATATATACCGGAACTTATAAAATGACCGACCTGGTTAAGATTGAAACCGGTGAAGAAATGCCGGTGGGCAAATTATTACTGAGTCCGACCCGTACCTATGCGCCCGTTGTAAAAGCGATTCTTGAGAATAGTTTTGAGCAGGTGCACGGGATGATCCACAGCAGTGGGGGAGGGCAAACCAAATGTTTGAAGTACCTGCCACGCCCTCTCCGGATTATCAAGGACAATCTGTTTACGCCGCCCGTAATATTTGATCTGATCAGGAAGTCTTCGGGTGCAGATGACCGTGAGATGTACCAGGTTTTTAATATGGGTCAACGTCTGGAAATCTATACCGATCCTTCGGCAGCTGATAACATTATTAAAATAATAAAGGGATTTGGAATGGATGCACAGGTTATCGGCAGGGTGGAGGATTCTGTCAAAAAAGAATTGCTGATCGATACGGGGAAAAATCAGATTGGTTATTGAGGGGTTATTGGTTATGGGTTATGGGATATGAGTTATGGTAGATCGTAAAGCGTATATTGTTGATCGATATACGATCCACGATTCACGATTCACGATCCACGACCCACGACCCAATGCAATTATCGAATCTCAGCGAACCTGCTTTTTACAAATCTGTATAATTTTTTTTCCTCTCCTGTTTCGGGATGCTCTGCCAGCAGATATTTAGAATAAAATGATTTTGCCCTTTTGTAATTCTTCAGATGTTCATCATAAATACGACCCGCATGGTATAACATGACGGGGTTTTTAAAAAGATAATAGGCCGTATCATAATTGGAAATGGCTTTCTGGTAAAATTTCATGGATTCATTATTCCGGGCAAGATCATAATAGTATAATTCTGCAGTTTTGGAAACAGCATAACCAAGGCATTTTTCCAACAGTTCATTGCTTAAAGCAAATTTTTCGAGTTTTGCCCAGGACATGGACTCATAATAATAAGTTGATTCCTGGGCTATCGCGTTTGAATCCATCAGCTGACACAGCAGAATACAATCCCCATATTTTTTCAGGCTATAATAAGCGAAAACCACTTTGGATAAAATGGGAACAGGCAATTCTCCCAATGCAATTAATTTTTCTCCGGGAGGTATTATTCCTGCAAAGTTTTTCGCTTCGTAAGAAGACTGAACGAGCAATTTCAGAGAATTGATATTTACAGAATCTCTCGCTAATCCTGCATTCAGAATACTGTCCGCTCACAGATAATTGCTATCGTTTATTAAAATATCCGCATAAGCCAGTATGT
>DATHNR010000285.1:0-2238 GCA_035485835.1 Puia sp. | reverse complement strand
CTAAAGCTTATGCGGGTGTTTCTGTATTTGCAGGGGTTGGTGAACGTACGCGTGAAGGAAATGACCTGATGCGTGAAATGATTGAAGCCGGAATTATGAAATACGGTGATAATTTCAAACACAGTATGGAAAACGGTGGATGGGACCTGTCTAAAGTTAACATGAAGGAATTATCCGAATCCAAAGCAACTTTTGTATTCGGGCAAATGAATGAACCTCCCGGAGCCCGTGCACGTGTGGCTCTCAGCGGTTTAACGATTGCTGAATATTATCGTGACGGAGATGGAAAGGGGCAGGGTCGTGATATCCTGTTTTTTGTTGATAATATTTTTCGTTTCACGCAGGCTGGTTCAGAGGTTTCAGCACTTCTCGGACGGATGCCTTCAGCCGTCGGTTACCAGCCAACTCTGGCTACAGAAATGGGACTGATGCAGGAAAGGATCACATCTACGAAAAACGGTTCAATAACATCTGTTCAGGCAGTATATGTACCTGCAGATGATCTCACCGATCCGGCACCTGCGACTACTTTTGCGCATTTGGATGCTACAACGGTTCTGGATCGTAAAATTGCGGATCTGGGAATTTACCCTGCGGTGAATCCGCTGGATTCCACATCGCGAATACTGACACCGAAAATCGTGGGAGATGCGCATTACGATTGTGCCAACCGTGTTAAACTGGTTTTACAACGTTATAAAGAATTACAGGATATTATTGCGATCCTCGGTCTTGATGAATTAAGCGATGAAGATAAATTGATCGTTTCGCGCGCACGTAAAGTACAACGATTCCTTTCACAACCTTTCCATGTTGCAGAAGCATTTACCGGTCTTAAGGGAGTGCTGGTGCCAATAGAAGAAACCATCCGTGGATTCAATATGATTATGGATGGTGAAGTAGACGAATACCCGGAAGCGGCATTTAACCTGGTTGGTACGATAGACGATGCGATTGAAAAAGGTAAGAAGTTGATGGCGCAGGCGCAGGGATAACTTTTATTAGTGTGAAAGTGTGAGAGTGTGAGAGTGTGGAAGTCACTCTCACACTCTCACACTCTCACACTCTCACACTTTCTTTTATGAATCTAGAAATACTTACTCCGGAACGTAAATTATTCAGTGACGAGGTCTATGGCGTGCAATTGCCGGGTGTTTCAGGATCTTTTGAAGTGCTGGATAAACATGCGGCACTGATAAGTGCATTGAAAAGTGGCCGCATCAAAGTTTTAAATGATAAGAATCATTCCACATTATTTGAAATCCGGAGTGGTTTTGTGGAAGTAATTGCAAATCGTGTAACAGTTTTAGTGGAAGGAGCGAAGGCGATTTAGTTTATACCATATGGTATATGTTAGATGATGGTAGATAAAAAAACCATAAACTAATTTAATTGCGGATCGATCGGGAAATTGAGCATCATCAGATAATTCCCCCCAAGATGCCTGATTGCGTCTTTCCAGATTTCATCAGTCTTTTTATGAAAAATGAGTTTTTGACTTGCTTTAGCAGGCAACCAGGATTTTTCTTTTAACTCATCTTCCAGTTGTCCGCCCGCCCAGCCGGAGTAACCTATGTAAAATCGGATCTTCGAAGTCTTGATTTTCCCTGATCGTATGAGTTCCAGCGCTTTTTCAAAATTCCCACCCCAGTAAATGCCATCAATTACCTGATAACCACCCTTTATAAGTTCAGGATACTGATGCAGGAAATGTATGGTATCCGTCTGAACAGGTCCTCCGAAATATACCGGGATTTCAAGATCATCCGCGTTGTTTACAAGATCTTTTAAGCTGTATTCGTAGGTTTTATTTAACAAAAAGCCGAAACTTCCCTCACTTTGGTGTTCGCAAAGGAAAATAACCGACCTTTTAAAATTAGGATCTTTCAGAAACGGGTCAGCGATCAGCAAGATACCAGCCGCGGGACTGTCCATATCGTAAATTAACTAATCTGAAGGATAATTGTTTAATAAATTTGCCCGCTATATGTAGACAGACAATGGGTTCAATTTAGTTTAAATACAGACTTTCTTGAAGAAAAATTTTACTATCATTTTTATTCTTATCAGTGTTTCCCTCATCGGTATTATTTATATCCAATGGAACTGGATATCGACCATGGTGGAAAACAAAGAAGAAGAACTCAATCATAAACTCAACGACGTTACAACCGACGTTTTCCGTGAATTGATTGAGTACAAACAAACGGCTCTTTCGGGCAGTCAGTTGCTTCAAGA
>DATHNR010000284.1:0-2309 GCA_035485835.1 Puia sp. | reverse complement strand
TTTCATTTATGAAAACATAATTTAACTGTCTGGCTGTTTTAATAGTCAGGACCGTCTTTATTTTATCCGGGATTTGAAGTGCAGTTTTTTCATTTATTGGGTCCCATGTTGCTGATGTGGTGTTGTACCTGAATAAATTTTTATGAACCTGAACGATTCCATTCAGAGAATCATCAGGAGGGATGGAACTGAAGTAATAATATTTGATACTACCGGATACAGAGGCGGAACTACTTGCGCTTATGGAAATCTTTGATGGAAATTTCTTTTCAGTCAAATCAAGGAAATCCGCTGAGTTGCCACTGAAAAGATCATCGGTAACTCTCATTACGCTATCCCCCGTTTTTGCAGTTAACTGATATGTCACACCAGAAAGATCGGGTGTCTGAAGAAGACCTATGATGGCCGCTGTCGATTTTGTTGTAGACCAAATATGTTCATTCCTGTTTTTCAGCAACCATTTTACAATACCTTGAATGATATCCCCTGATGTACCAGAGGTTTCAAATGCCTCTGCAATTCTCGCAACATTTTCTTCATCATGGCGGTCGAGATCATCTGAATTGGAAAATACTTTCCATCTGACACCATTTAAGGAGTCTGATATTGCAAGCTGACGAATAGATTCCAATTGGCGGAGTGACCGATCATGGAAGGAGTTTCCTCCTCCTGCAAATCGCAGACTGATCGTTATCAACGTTGCCTGTTTGTCTAAAGGATAAGTATCAATATTATTCCAGCATATTTTTAAAACCGAATCTGCTGAAGATCTGACAGATTGGGAAAAGGGATGATCTTTCAGCCAATAACTACGTGCGTATAAAAAATTAACCCAATCAGTCTCCTTACTTTGTTTCGCCAATTCATTATCTGCAAATCTGATAAGGCGGGACAGGAATTCAGGATAACCATCTTCTAATTTTATGTAATTCGGGTCAAGCAAGTCGTCCTGCTGCATCTTTCCGAGTCCTGCTAAAACGTAGCTGGAGATAAAATCATCAGTCATGCCTCCTTTAAACCAGCTGAGACCACCGTCTGCATTTTGCATGGCCATCAGTTCTGTTAACTGTTTTTCAAAAGCCTTTTTTGATCTCGCGGTATCAAATAATAGTTTCAGTTTCTGTTGCTGAATTATACTGGCGTGGCGCAGGTGAAGCCAGGGCATCGTTTGCTCGTCTGGCTCAGGCTCATCTTTCTCTTTATTTCCGATATTTTCATCATTAGGAATCTTTGATAATCCCTGTCGCATGAATGAGTCCTCGCGTGCAATCCGAATGGCCATTGAAAATGCGAGCATTTTATTGAGCGTTTGTTCTGAACATCCATATGGGTCAAATGCCAGGAAGGAAAGAGCATTCATCAGTGTCGCCTGTGGCTTTGGATTAATATATAATGACAATCCATAAGGTTCAGCATCCTCAGGAAAAGGGGAAGTCATTACTATGGAAGTATGGTTATTTACAGATTTTACCGGTATTGTTTTGGTCAGGAGAAATTTTCTTGAAAGTACCGGAATAATATGTTCCTCGCCATCACTGAATCTATTGGTCGCAGCACTTATCCTAATACGTAGAGGATGTAAAAAACCCGGGGGAATGCTGAGTGTAAAACTTCCCGCATTATTGGATGCATGTTTTACACTGAACGACTGACTGGATTCTTTAAGCAGGCTGGCACTTATATTTTCCCCGGTGACAAGATCCTCAACAGAACATTTTAGCTGACCGGCCTGGTCGGTGGAATCCAGGTTTGTGATACGTGTTTTTAAAATAATCTTATCACCCTGGTAAAGAAAACGGGGCATTGAAGGTTGAACCATCAAGGGCAACTGACTGAACAATGATTTCTCCAGATAAGCAAATCCGGCTTTCCTGGTATGAGCAAAGAGTTTCCATTTCCATTCGGTGACAGATTCGGGTAGCGTGAATGAAATGGAAAACATTCCGTCCTTACCTGCATAGATCTTAGGATAGAAAAAAGCAGATTCCGAAAAGTTTTTTCGTATTACTAACGGCGGCATTGGTATTTCGGGAGGTGTAGGCAGGATGATCGGTCCATGTGTACTCAATATCAATACACCATTTGCAGCAAGACTTCCATATAGGGCAACCGCATCAGCACCTTTAAGAACAATCCCCTGGGTAAGACTCTCTGGTTTAATCGTGTTTATGTCTCCGGTGAACAGGATCCCATCAAGGATAATCATTGGCTGTCGATATTCGCTTATGGAATTAACTCCTCTTATCCGAACAGTCGTCACGGCTCCTGTTAAGCTGCGCTTTGCAGCTCCGTATCCTACAACTACCACA
>DATHNR010000283.1:0-2890 GCA_035485835.1 Puia sp. | reverse complement strand
CCGATGAATTCATCGTTTTTAAACCTGCACTGAAAGAAAATTTTGTCCCGATCATCGAAAAGAAATTGGGTATAAAAGATCATATGATGGTTTATGGAGACGACCCCGATGAAAGAGTGAAAATTATTCCCATAGATAAATCTGCACAAAATAAATTCTGTCTGAATGATGAGAAAATATTGCAACTCGCGCAGTGGGTTATGATCATTGAAAAATATTATTCGGGACTGAAAGGGTATTGGTGCCCGATGGATATAGAGTGGGCGGTTGACGGAATAACCAACCAGTTATTTATTGTACAGGCAAGACCTGAAACCATTCACTCGCGCAAGGATCATGGAAAACTGATCGAATATGTTATGCAGTCCCACTTGTCAAAACCAATTTTAAAAGGTATTGCCGTGGGTGATCAGATCGGCTCAGGAAAAGTTAAGATCATGTATTCGCTGGATAAAAGATTGTCGGAAGGAATTGAATTCAAAGAAGGCGATGTATTGGTCACTGATATGACGGATCCGGACTGGGAGCCAATCATGAAAATCGCATCTGCAATTATTACCAACAAAGGTGGTCGCACCTGTCACGCTGCTATTATTGCCAGGGAAATGGGCGTTCCTGCGATCGTCGGTTGCCAGAATGCAACGAACATATTGACCGATGGTATGGAAATAACTGCAAGTTGCGGTGAAGGCGATACAGGATTGGTATATTCAGGAAATCTTGCTTTCGATATTGTAGAGACAAGACTGGATGAACTTCCGGAAATTCAAACCAAACTGATGCTGAACGTGGCATCACCTTCCATGGCTTTCCGTTTTTCACATATTCCAAACGCAGGTGTCGGACTTGCAAGAGAAGAATTCATCATAAACAATTATATCGGCATTCATCCAATGGCCCTGCTCACTCATAAAAATCTGAACGATGCGGCTTTGTCTGCTCATATCAAATCGGCCATCCGGGGTTTTGAAAACGAAGAACAGTTTTTTATTCAGAAGCTTTCGTTTGGCATTGCGAAAATTGCAGCTGCTTTCTTCCCAAATACAGTGATCGTCCGTTTTTCTGATTTTAAAACGAATGAATATCGTAACCTCATGGGAGGCGAACATTTTGAACCCCTCGAGGAAAATCCAATGATCGGATGGCGAGGCGCTTCGAGATATTATTCCTCATCTTACCGGCAGGCATTTGAAATGGAATGTAAAGCCATTCATCTTGTGCGTGAAAAAATGGGTCTCAAAAATGTGGCCGTGATGATTCCATTCTGTCGTACGGTAGAAGAATTGAAGAAAGTTACACATATCATGTCGAATCACGGATTGGAAAAAGGGAAGGCGGGTTTGGAATTATACCTGATGGCTGAAATACCTTCGAACATAATTATGGCCCGTGAATTTGCAGAACATATCACTGGTTTTTCTATTGGATCAAACGACCTAACTCAGCTTACACTGGGGCTGGACCGAGATTCTGCATTGGTCGCTCACTTGTATGACGAGCGCAACGAAGCTGTAAAGCGCATGTTGAAAATATTGATCCGCCAGGCGAAATCAGCAGGTGTGAAAGTCGGAATTTGTGGTCAGGGTCCATCGGACCATCCCGACTTCGCACAATTTCTTGTTGAAGCAGGCATTGATTCGATTTCTGTCACACCCGATTCCGTGATTAAAACGATGAAAGCGATCCACTCAATTGAAGCAAAGCTTCAACTGGCGTAAGTACTAGGGCTTAAAGCTCAAAGCCAACCCATTTATGAAAATTAAAATCATTAATAATTTATAACAATTAAAAGCCTTACGCTTTAAGCCTTAAGCCTTGCACATACGATGAAAATCAATAGAAACATATTAACCCTGGAGGAATTCAGAAAACAGGAGCTGCGATTTCTTCCACACGCAACCGGCGAATTGAGTAACCTGTTGCGGGATATTGCATTGGCTGCAAAAAGGGTAAATGTAGAAGTGAATAAAGCAGGCCTGGAAGACATATTGGGTGAAACAGGAAAAACAAATGTTCAGGGTGAAGGTGTTCAGCGGCTGGACGAATTTGCGAATTCGGAATTCATGGCCGTTCTCCGGCGGGGAATCAGTTGCGCGGGTATCGCATCAGAAGAACTGGATGATTTTGTTTGTTTTGATGAAGAACTTTGTAATCAGTCAAAATATGTGGTGGTCCTTGATCCGCTGGATGGGAGCAGTAATATTGATGTGAATATTTCCATTGGAACGATTTTCGGTGTTTACCGGCGCAAATCACAAAAGGGCATTCCCTGCATCAAAGAAGATTTTTTACAGAAAGGAGAGAACCTGGTTGCTGCAGGATATATTATTTACGGATCATCTACCATGCTCGTATATGCTACACGCAGGGGAGTAAACGGTTTCACCCTGGATCCTTCTATTGGAGAATTCACGATCAGTCACCCTGATATCAAATGCCCAATAAATGGAAATGTATATTCTGTTAATCAGGGAAATTATTATAATTATGATAATCGGGTAAAAAAATTTATTGATTCCTGTCAGAAAAAAACAGGTTCTGATCATTCAGCCTTTTCATTACGATATACCGGAACAATGGTTGCAGATATGCACCGTACCCTGCTGAAAGGCGGAATATTTTTATATCCTGCAAGGGATGATCATGAAAAAGGAAAACTCAGGCTCGTATATGAATGCAATCCCTTTGCATTTATTTTAGAAATGGCGGGTGGTAAAGCGACAGATGGAGAAAATAATATCCTTCTTAATCAACCGGAATCCCTGCATCAGCGGACCCCGTTTTTTGCCGGAAGTTATCAAATGATGAAATCTTTTTTGCCTGAAAGGCAAAAATCTTATCCCTCATAAAATCGGATCAATAGGATTTGTTATTGAATTGTTAAATCCGT
>DATHNR010000282.1:0-3770 GCA_035485835.1 Puia sp. | reverse complement strand
GGAATTGAATTTTTCATGATCAGCCGGGCTGTTTATCTTGTAGCCGAGATAAAATTCATGTATGAGAAAAATATTATTCCTTCCACTCTTTATATTATATGGCTTCATGTATGCTCAGGACAGCACCCAGCATATCGTGCCCGATAAATTGAATCAGGCAGACCAATTTAAAAAACCTTACGTTATTCTGATTTCGGCTGACGGATTTCGTTACGATCTGGCAGATAAATTTCAGGCAAAAAATCTGATCCGCTTAAGATCCAATGGGGTGGAAGCTGAATATATGCAGTCCGTTTTCCCGTCCCTTACTTTTCCAAACCATTACAGTATGGCAACGGGCGATTATCCGGTACACGATGGTATTGTGGACAATTCTTTTTTTGATCCTGCACGAAATCAGGTCTATGCCATGGGTAACCGAAAAGAAGTGGAAGACAGTTCATGGTATGATGCTACTCCGATCTGGGTGCTCGCTGAAAAACAAAATATGCTTACAGCGAGTTTTTACTGGGTTGGTGCAGAAGCAGCCATCAGGGGGATCAGGCCTACTTATTACTACAAATTCAACAACCTGATACCAATGGACGACAGGATCCGGGATGTCCGTAACTGGCTATCATTACCTGAAGAAAAAAGGCCTCACCTGATCACATTTTATATACCAGATGTCGATCATGAAGAACACCTGCATGGTGTTGATTCGAAACAGACAGAGGGTGCGGTTCATTTTGTAGATGAATCCGTTGCACAACTAGTAAGAACTATAGATTCTTTAAACCTGCCTGTGAATTATATTTTTGTTTCAGATCATGGTATGACGGATATTGATACAGTAAACACTCTTTCACTTCCAAAAACAATTGATACCAGCCGGTTTGTGATACTGAATTCACTTGCACTCGTACATTTGTATGCAAGAAATCCTGCAGATATATTACCTGCTTATAAAGAATTGAAATCTGAAGCCAAAGATTATGATGTTTACCTGGCTACCGAATTGCCTGAACGCTGGCATTATAATAAAAAAGAAGATCGCGATAACCGCATTGGAGATATTATACTGGTAAGTCGGCCGCCGAAAGTATTTAATCTAAACGGCCACCACCTGAATGCTGCAACGCATGGATTTGATCCCGCTTTAACTGTCATGCATGCGACCTTTTATGCATGGGGGCCTGCATTCAAATCAAGTTATAAAATAAAGGGTTTCGAGAATATTAATATTTATCCCCTGATAACAGATATTCTTCAGTTAAAAATCACGGATCCTGTAGATGGAAATTTAAAAGTGCTGAAACCCATTCTGAAAAAATAATTGAGATCATGAATGAAGTATTGATCAGCCCTGAAGTTTTGCTTTGTTTTTGGACTCATTTTTGACCAATCTCATATTAAGTTGATATAAGCCTATAGTATTAACTCAAATCATCCTGGCACACTTAATTAATCCGGCGATTTGAAGTATCGTCTTACATGATCTTACGTGATCTTACGTCTTTTTGCGTCTATAGTTCGTCTGTATATTAGTCAATTCCTTTCCAAACCGGATTCTTAATATCGTGATAGAACATAAATGTCCATCCTTCTTTCTGTCCCTTCTCCCACCATTTCTGCCGAAGATCCATACACTTTCTACCGTCATAATCGTACTTGGCAACAAATCTGTTTTTCATTTGATTTAACTGTGGCGCCACATCTCCGCCATAAAATGCATGCACACCTTCTGCTTCAATATGAAAAACCTGGTGGAAAGGGCAATGCCCTCCGGTTAACTCGTAGCGGATATATCCGTCGATCAGTCCGTTGCCTTCCAATTTTACAAGGTTGGAAAAATGCTCCAGAAATGAAAAAGGCTCTGTTTCATAACTGGGTGATCCCTTCTCAAATGCATATGCCAGTTCGCGTTGCTGAACATAATAAATTGCCTGGGGAAAAGAAGCAACCCTGGATCCATCCGGAAGTTTTCTGCTCATCCCACCAACATGATCTTTATGCAGGTGACTCATCAGGATTTTTGTAACAGAATTTGGATCAACGCCTGCATTCCTTATAAGCTGATGAATTTTCAATTCACCATTTTCTTCAAAGCCCAATCCGGTATCCATCAGAAGAACATCTTTCTCCGTTAATACAAGAAAGGGTTGAATTTCCACAAGCAGACTGCCTGCAGATCGCTGTTGCAGATCATCAACATTTGCATCAAAAGAAACAAATTGCTTCGTTTTATCAACAGTAAAAGCGCCTTCCGATAGAGGAATAATCTGCATGGAGCAAATATAGTATGGGAGTATGGGAGTATGGAAGTATTGAAAAAAATGATTAAGAAGTTTGAAGCCCTCACTTTCATACACCCATACTCCCATACTCCCATACTTACCTAAGCACCATCTGCCTGTCTGCATCTAACCGGGCCAGAATGAAAAGCATTACACTGAAAGTCAGAAGAGAAGTACCGCCATAACTGACGAATGGAAGTGGTATGCCGATAACGGGAGCGAGACCGATCGTCATACAAACATTGATTGCAATATGGAAAAAGAAAACTGAAGCCACACCATAGGCATAGGCTCTGCTGAATACGCTTCGCTGTCGTTCCGCGATGGTGACAATTCGCATCAGCAAAACAATATAGATACTCAGGAAAAGGATACTTCCAATGAATCCGAATCCTTCTCCGATGGTACAGAAGATAAAATCCGTTCTCTGTTCCGGCACGAAATCATAACGTGTCTGGGTTCCTTTTAGTAGACCTTTGCCAAGCAAACCGCCATTACTAATTGCGATCTTGCTCTGTTTCACATTGTAATCTCCATTATCTTTCTTTTTCCCGACCGATTTTTCTTCTATTTCTTTTTCTGCTGCTGCATTTTTGGGAATATAGTCCTTTCCGATAGCTTCATAAATTCGTTTTACCTGATATGGCTGAAATACATGATCAAAAACAAAGGGGACTACGAAACGCTGAATACCCACGCATACAAACCAGATACTTGCAATTGCAAATAATATGGCACGCTGTCTTTTTATCTGCCTTCTTAAAATATAAATTGCAATCAAAGCAATACCAGTAAGAACGAGCGCAAGGATATTTGGTTCCATCAGTAAAGTAGCCACCACTAATACGGCGAATGAGAAACCGATAATCAGCACGAGTGCAGGAAGACCTTCACGAAACATTACCAGGAAGAATGAAAAATAAACCAGCGCAAGTCCTGTTTCCTTTTGCATTATACTTAGTGCAGCCGGAACCAGGGCAATCACTGCCGCAATAATCTGTGAACGGGGCTTTGCAAAATCGGTTTCTACGCGGGACAGATATTTAGCCAGCGCCAGGTTCACAAAAATCTTACAAATATCTGCAGGCTGAATCTGGACTGATGAACCGAGTCGAATGATGGATGATGTTCCTTTAACATTGGAATGAAAAGGAAATACCAGGAGCATAAGCAGTATGCCGCATGCATAGGAAAGATTGGCAGTTGCAGTAAAAAACTTACTATCCGTAAGCAGTATAATAATACCAAATATACCACTGATGATAAAAAAGAGCGACTGGCGGCTATAGTCTGTTTTCAGGGAAATAAAACCCTGTAATACATTATCAGTATCGCGGTATGTTGCAGAAAATATACTGATGGTACCAATCAGGGAAAGGATAAACCAGAGCCATATCAGGGACCTGTCTGCGCCTTTGGCAAGTGATGTATTGCGTTGGTTCATGGTGCCTGATTTGTACTGCTGTCTTTTTGAACAACTGGTTTTTCTTTTGG
>DATHNR010000281.1:0-2056 GCA_035485835.1 Puia sp. | reverse complement strand
TGGGAAAAGCTTGTAGGGTTGCCTGAAAGTTTTGCCTTAACAGTTATTGCCCCTGCACCACCGGTAATATTATATGCATACCATAATTCGGCAGCATAACTGATACCATTCCAATTGGTGGTTCCACTTATTTTTTTATAGCTATTACCTTTATTATCTGTTACAGCTGTAACATTATTTGTTTGCCCGTCCCAGTCAACATGAACAACAATCAGATTTCCAGAAGTGCTCGCAGCTCCGAAAGCAACAGAGATTGAATTGGCAGTTGTGGTTTGAAACAGCGTAGTAGTCTGAACATGTGTTTGTCCAAAACCTGTTTTAGAAATGCATAATAATATTATGAATGTCAATCCTGAATATCCTGACAGTTTAATCTTAGTTATTATATTTAAAAGGTACCGCTTCATCATATGCTTCTTTTCTTTCTGATAATTCTTTAGAATTTCAATTCCCAGTCCAAAATTTAATGAACTGAATATCAGCTTATTGAAAGAGCAATAATGATGGAATCCTTCCAGAAACCGGCATGCTTTCTAAAAAAGGGAATAATCAGAGCAAAAGTTCACCCCATCCTTTTCTATATTCCCTGCGTATAAATTGATTGGCAGGTTCAAAATTGGTAACCTTCATATTTTCGCCATCCCAGTTCAGCGCAACGTATCGGCCACTGAATTTATATCCGTCCATTTTGCCATAAACGGGATCGTTGACCGTTATTTTTTCACGGATATTAAAACTCCTCAACAGTAAATTGCCTAATAATACCGTTTCCGTTAATGGTCCGGCATATCCTTCAAAAGGTGAATCGACTTCCATTTTTCCATATCCTGCTATACAGGCGTCAACCCATTGCCACCAATGGCCATCCATCCCTCCTGAGATACGTGGATATTTTTCAGGAACATGCACATCTTTATTTAATGACAGTGGTAATAATCTTGGATGGCTGCCTCCCCAGCCACACGACACTTTACCCTTCGAACCTACAAATAGTGTAGCGCCTTCAAAATCGTTTTCTCCGGGCCAGTCGCCCAATGCTATATTTGAATTCAGGTCGGGATTTAATTCTGTGATTCGTTCCGGAGTAATGCCTCCATCCATCCAGAATAAATCTACGTCCTTTCCATTCTTCTGTTTAAATCTAAATTTAAGAGAGCTTGAAACAGGTCCGCTTTCGGGATAAATCCCTTCTTTAAAAATGCCATTGTAGACTGTACTCGCGCTACCTGAAATTTCTATAGGATATCCCAGTTCCAGCAATTTAAAAGGCGGACCAATAATATGACAACCCATGTCACCAAGTGCTCCTGTACCAAACTGCCACCAGCCACGCCAGTTAAAAGGAACGAGGTTGTCAATATAATCGGTTTTCTGTGCAGTACCCAGCCAGAGGTCCCAGTTTAATTCTTTCGGTACAGGTGGTTTTGCACCCGGCCATGAAATACCCTGCGGCCATACCGGCCGGTCTGTCCAGCAATAGACTTTTTCAATTTCTCCGATGAGACCTGCTTCAAACCATTCACGCATTGTTCGCATACCATCGCAGGATGCGCCCTGGTCACCCATCTGGGTGACTACTTTATATTTTTTAGACGCCTGTGTAAGTATGCGGGCTTCATAAATATCGTGTGTCAATGGTTTTTGCAGGTACAGATGTTTGTTCAGCTGCATGGCACCAAGGCCTACAATAGCATGGTTATGATCGGGAATGGCAACGGTTACTGCGTCAAAATTTTTCTTTTCCTTATCAAACATCTCGCGCCAGTCCTGATAAAATTTTGCCTTCGGAAATTCTTTACGACGGAGCGAACCTGGCCTGTCATCTACATCACAGAGGAAGGCAATTTCTGCATTTTTTTTGGGTGCAGTGGCGAAATGATGAATATCATTTTCGGCCTCACCGCCGCATCCTACAGCAGCAATATATAATTTATCACTGGGTGATGTAAAACCCTTTCCTCCTAAAACATTTCTTGGAACAATATAAAAGCCGGCTGTTGCCAGTGCAGTTTTCTTTATGAAATCTCCCCGGCTGATTGATTTGTTCGGGGAATCA
>DATHNR010000280.1:0-2510 GCA_035485835.1 Puia sp. | reverse complement strand
CATCAACGGGCCTATCAAAGTCATGATGCATGTGGCTTCGCGTGGAAACGTCATCTTGCACGAAATAACACCGGGAGGCATGCTGGAACCCACAATAATATATCTGGATAGCAATCGCCTGACGATGATCCATTATTGTGAAGCTGGGAACAGGCCCCGCCTCGTAGCGCGCACATCTCCTGACCAGAAGCGCATAGAGTTCGATTTTGCTGATGTTTCCGGCAGCAGGGAGCCCGTATACCTCAGCCATTTCGTCTTCAATCTTAGCGGGGCAGATAATCATTCCGAGGACTGGACTTTTACACTGGCCGATGGCGCACAGCTTCACGCGCACTTCGAGCTCAGGAGAATAAAAGGTGGCACTTCTCCTGATTAAATCTTGTCTTCAACAACTTCATCCTCCACTTTTATTCTTCGCCAGCCGAAGCTCCACCTTTGCTAAAGCTATAGTGGACAAGATCACTCTGAGCGTAGGCTGGTCACCGGATTCGACAAAGCAGCTTTGATGGATTGAAAACTCACGGTGATGATGGTAATGCCGAGAGCACCTAAAGCGGCCATAATAAATATCCAGGGCGACAGGTTCGTGCGATAGGAATATTTCTGAATCCATTCGTGCATGATCATGAGCGCAAGGGGAGAAGCGATCAGAAAGGAAATGGAGACAAGCATCACGAAGCGTGTAGACAATAATTGCCAGAGATTAAATACGGAAGCACCCAGAATTTTTCGAATGCCGATTTCGCGGATCCGCTGTTCTGCAACAAAAGATACCAGACCGAATAAACCCAGGCAGGAAATAAAAACAGCCAGCACGCCGAAAACTGTTGCCAGTCTGCCCACCAGCTGTTCTGCTTTGAATTTCCTTGCATAATCTTCATCCACAAATTGATATTCAAAAGGAGCGGAGGGAATTATTTTCCTGAAAACATTTTCTATTTTAGGCAGGGCTTCAGCCATCGGTATGTTGGCAATTTTGATATTGATCCAGTCAACACCTGCATTTAAGGATTTGATAAAAAATATCGTGGGCATAACCGGTTCATAGGGAGATTGCATCACCATATCTTTTACCACACCCAGGACAGTATAATTTTTAGATTCCTGGTTGACCCAGAATGTCCATCGAATATTTTCTCCGACCGGATTTTTTAATCCCATGATTTTTACGGCAGATTCGGTCAGGATCACACCGGAAGAATCGGAAATATTATTGTCCGAAAAATCTCTTCCTGCTATGAGTTTCCAATTGATCGTTTTTCCAAATGAAGGAGTCACCGTGATGGTTCCGAAATTTTGCGGCAGCTTCGGATCCATGCCCTTCCACTCAAAGCCACCGTTATTCGAACCGATTTCAGTAACCTTTCCCATCGATTCTGACATCTCAGCGACAGCGCCGGTTTTTTTCAGTTCAGTTCGAAGCAGATCATATTTGCCATAGAAATCATCTGATTTCATATTCATAGAAATAATCCTGTCGCGGTCATAACCCACAGGGCGACTCTTTGCAAATTGAATCTGACGATATACTAAAAGGGTACAGATTACGAGAATTATCGAAATGCTGAACTGTGTTACCACCATTATTTCACGCGGAAGTGAAGCGAGGCGGCCTACACGGAAAGATCCCTTCAGCACTTTAACAGGGCTGAAGGAAGATAAATATAGCGCCGGATAACTGCCAGCCAGCAAACCGGTAAGAATAATAAAAATCAAACTGGCTATCCAGAAAAATGGATTCGCCCAGGGAATCGCAATTTGTTTGGCAGCAAGCTGGTTGAAGGCGGGTAAAAATAAAATCACCAGTCCCAAAGCAAGCACATAGGCGAACAACACTACAAGCAGGGATTCACTGAAGAACTGGTTGATGAGTTGTGCACGACCTGATCCGATCGTTTTACGGATACCCACTTCCCTTGCTCTTTTTTCAGAACGGGCCGTGCTCAGGTTCATGAAATTAATGCAGGCCAGCAGCAACACAGCAATTCCTGTTAGTCCTACAAGGCGAACCATATGAATCGGCTCCGCGCTGATCTTCCCTCGAAAAGGAGCATACAAATGCCATTGGCTCATGGGATATAAAAAATCTCTTTCCTCTTGAAAAGATGCATTTTTAAAAAAACGGGCATTCCTGCGTTCAGCGTTTTCGATCGACGCTGAGACCTTTGCAAAACTGCTGGCGGGTTTGATTTCAGCGTATACCTTAAGGAAATGATTGGTCCAGTCCGGCGCGGCTCTTTTTTGTATCCAGTCATTGTTCGATAAATACAAATTGAAGGGAGCAATAAATTTATCTTTCGTGAATTCAGTATTCAAAGGCAGGTCTTCGTAAACCCCCGTGACTTTCACATCTGAACGGTTATTGATTTTTATCATCCGGTTCACGGGATCTGTGTTACCGAAAATTGAGCGGGCGAGGGAAGCGGATAGAAGGATGGAATAAGTATCTTTCAGTCCTGACCGCGTTCCATGTATCATTTTCAACGTAAGCATTTCCGGCGCATCCGGTC
>DATHNR010000279.1:0-2422 GCA_035485835.1 Puia sp. | reverse complement strand
GATCTGAGCTGCTCCCAGGTTGACTTTTGTAAATGGTGATTTATCTCCGGCCCGGATTGCAGTAATTTCAACAGGATCAAGGAAAAGACCTGGATTTTTAATTCTTATGGAATCGATCAACTGTTTTTTCAAACTGCTATCCTTATTGGGTGTTACCTGGCAAAATGCCTGAAGGGCTGATAGCATAAATCCAAGAGAAATTAATAATGATTTCATTTTCCAACTGATTTGAATGATGGCGGAAAAGTTGGAAAATGCAAACGAAAGAAGAGGAAAAGAAGCCACCTTCCCTGCGCAGGCATTATCCTGTTCAGGTTCTACGGGTATTATCTCAGCCTCATTCTCTCCTGCCAAAGGCGGGAAGGATTCAGCACCCCGGGAACTTTATAGAGCCGGTTTTCCGCCGGCTATACAAATATAAGAAACCGTCGCGCTTTTGATAACATCAAAATAAAAATAAGCTATGCAACATTTTTTAGTTTCGCCTGTCTTTCTATCATCTATTCAAAAATTAAAACATGAAAAAAATAATTTTTACCGGACTGGCCATATTTGCCCTGCTCGCAGGGTATAGTCAGACTGACAATTCGCAGACACGTAAAGTATCGGGATTTACAGGCGTGGAAGTTTCCCACGGAATTGACCTTTACCTCAGTAATGGTCCCGAATCTGTTTCGGTGAGTGCGTCCACCAGCGAAATACGTGATCAAATCATTACCGAAGTGGTTCAAGGCGTTCTCAGAATTTATCTTAAGGATAACTTCAACAGGGAGTCGGGAAATACTCAAATGAAAGCCTATGTTTCTTTAAACAGCCTCAAATACCTGGGGGCATCCGGTGGCAGTGATATTTTCCTGAAAGGTTTGATAACAGCAGATGACCTGAGAGTTGAACTTTCAGGCGGCGGCAAATTGAAGGGAAATCTAAATGCCAACCGTTTGAATATTGGACAATCCGGAGGATCAAGTGTGGAACTTACCGGTAAGGTTAATGATCTGAATTTAGAATCCAGTGGAGGAGGAAGATTAAAAGGGTACGGCCTGGTTACTGAAGTTGCCAGGATTAGTTCAAGCGGTGGAAGTGATGCCGAACTTACCGTGAATAAACAAATTAGTGTAGAGTCCACCGGAGGAGGGAGTGTTTCATATAAAGGCACAGCTACTGTGGTATCTGTTAATTCAAGTGGTGGCGGGAGCCTTACCCATAAAGACTAAGATCCCCCTATCTTTGCACTCCTTAAATGGAGCGTAAAATGGGTATGGATCGCAATACGGTTATAGGTTTTGTTCTGCTTGGACTCTTATTGTTTATTTATTTGTTCACTGCCACAAAAAACAGCCAGCAACTGGAAAGACAAAAGTTGCAACAGGCTGATTCTCTTGCTGCCGTGAAAAAAATACAGGAGGCTTTGCATGTTGTTCAGGATTCAGTGAAGGTGAAAGTTGCTTCGGGTGATTCACTGACAGGATTCAACAAAGCCATTGGTGGCAGTGAAAAGCTGATAACGGTTGAAAACGACCTTCTGAAGATCGTTTTCAGCAATAAAGGGGGTCAGCCGAAGGAAGTCATTCTCAAGAAATTTAAATTATACGACAGCAGCCTTGTACAACTGATGGATTCCAGTCTGGGTAACCGGCTGAGTTATCCAATAAATACTGCCACGAATCAGACTGCCCAGATCTCTGATTTGTATTTTAATGAGGCCAGGATTGAAAAATCTGCTGACGGCACACAAATAATTACCTATTCACTTCCTGCACCCAATGGAGTTTCCCTTGAACACCAGTTTGTAGTTCATCCGGACAGTTATCTGGTTGACTGGAATCTGTCGACGACCGGTGCTGGTCAGTTATTTTCTCAAAACAACCTAAACATCGACTGGCATTCGGAAATGAAAAAAACACAGGTTTATGTTTATTATGAAAAAAGACTAACCAATGTTTGCTTTTCAACCGACAATGAGTTTGATTATATTTCATCAAAAACAGAAAAAACTTTTGAAAAACCAGTACAATGGGTATCGGTTGTTCAACAGTTTTTTAACAGGACACTGATTGCAAAAAATAATTTTACGGGTGGTGATATTCAATGGCACCGGGAAGTTTCAGATACTTCCAATATGCTGGGTATTGCTGATGTGCAACTTCAGACAAAATTAGCGGGAGCGGCGGCCACACTTAACTTTCAATGGTATTTTGGTCCTAATGATTATCATATTCTAAAGGAAGCCGGTCCGAATATGGACCGCATTGTGGATCTGGGCCGTGACATGTATTCTTTTGTGCGGCCGATCAACACATATATCATCATGCCGGTTTTTAACTTCTTCCATAAATTTGTAGCCAGTTATGGGATTGTTATTTTATTGCTGACATTATTCATCCGTCTGCTAACATCTCCGCTAGTGTACAGCAGCTACCTG
>DATHNR010000278.1:0-2145 GCA_035485835.1 Puia sp. | reverse complement strand
GGAGTGATGCTTATTATGAAGTGAAAAATCTTAGTTCCCTGTTCAGTACTATGAAAAGGGAAGGGTATACGCCTGCTTTCATAGAAGAAAAAATAAACGAATACCTAACGGATATCCCTACACGTGATGAGTATATATATAAGAGAAACGGTGCCGGGTTTAAAAAAGGGGATATCAATCAGGCAAAGCTCGATGATCAGATAGAAAGGATGGAAAAGCTTCGTGCCGCAGTCAACGAGTTTGACCGTTATCAGAAACTCTTGCACGACAAGGGGCGTTATGATTATGATGATATGATCAACTGGGTAATAAAAGCTTTTACCCGGAATGAAGATTTACTCAGGCGGTACCAGGAAAAATACCAGTATATCCTGGTAGATGAATACCAGGACACCAGTGGTACACAAAATAAAGTGGTTGAGCTGCTCATCAGTTTTTGGGATAATCCGAATGTTTTTGTTGTAGGAGATGACGACCAGTCCATCTACCGCTTCCAGGGTGCCAATGAGGATAATATGCTGGATTTTTATGAGTCTTATAAAAAAGACCTGTTGACCATTATACTTACAAATAATTACCGGTCAACCCAGCCCATCCTGGATATTTCAAAACAACTCATCAGCAGGAATACGGGCAGGCTGATCTATAAAATGGATAATCTGTCGAAAGATCTTGTTTCTTCCAATAAGAAGATCTCATCCATTCATGACTGGCCACTGATCAGAGAGTATGAATCGGAAAGAACTGAAATGATCAGCATCGTTTCGCAGATCGAACAGCTGCTCAACATGGGTATCAAACCCGGAAAAATAGCTGTTATTTATAAGGAAAATAAATATGGACAGGAACTGTTGTCTTATTTTAAACTGAAGAGTCTACCGGTCTACAATAAACGAAATGTGAACCTGCTGGAGGATCCGCTGATTAAACAGGTACTATTACTGATCCGATACCTGGCTTCCGCCCACGATTTTGAAGTTCCTTTTAATGGGGACGAGATGCTCTTTGAAATTCTGCATGCCGAATGGTTCCATATTCCTGCTATTGAAATAGCGACTCTTGCGGCTGAAGTTTCCCAAAAACATTATTCTGAAAAATCATCCCTCCGCAAATTATTGAACGAGAAGGCCGCCAGGCCATCGCGGGATCTTTTCTCCCAGAACATTCATCCCGCACTTGCAGCTGCAGGGATGATCCTGGAATCCCTTATCAGCGCGGTTTCCAACAAAACCCTTCAGGCCTTATTCGAGAGTATTTATGCTGAAACAGGACTGTTACAATTCGCTATGCAGCATCCGGAAAAACGTAAAATGCTGGAAACACTGACAGCCTTTTTTGATTTTATCAAAGAGGAAACGAGGCGTCAGCCAGCACTTACAATCGAGGATCTGGTAAACCACCTCGATCTCATGGAGAAAGAAGAAATTCCATTGCCCATGGTAGAAGTTAATGGAAGTGCAGAAGCGGTAAATCTGCTTACTGTGCATGGATCAAAAGGACTTGAATTCAGCCATGTATTTTTTGCAGGCTGCAATTCACATAACTGGGAGAAGAAAAAAAAGCCCGGAGGAGGTTTTCATTTCCCTGATACCATGTTCAGGACGGAACCCAATGAAGACGAGGAATTACGCAGACTTTTCTATGTAGCCATCACACGTGCAGAGACCCACTTATATTTATCATTCAGCCGTTTTCGCAATAATGGTAAGGAAGCCGAACCTTCATTATTTATAGAAGAGATTCGCAGCAATTTCGATCTCCCGGTTGAAAAAATGGCACTGTCCGCCAGCGAAATCAGTGACTTTCAATTCCTGTTGTTGAGAGGCGGCCAGCCTCCTGAAATGGAAAGAATTGAAGCAGATTTTATAAACCGTGTGTTGGAAAAATTCCAGATGAATGTGACGGCGCTGAATAATTATTTGCATTGCCCCCTGGAATTTTATTTCAAAAATCTCATCCGTATCCCTTCGCCCAAAAATGAAAATACTGAATTCGGATCTGCCGTTCATGATGCCCTGGAAAAATTATTCCGGAATATGCAGGATAATAATAACCGCTTCCCGGATCTTGGTTTTTTCATTTCTTCTTTTGAAAAATATATGATTCGTCATCGCGAAAGTTTTACAAAAGAACAATTCGCACGCA
>DATHNR010000277.1:0-10211 GCA_035485835.1 Puia sp. | reverse complement strand
TTTCATGTTTCTCACAGAATAGCGATTCAGCGAGGCGGGCAAATGAAAATAAAGTCCAGACTTACTTTATAATTACTGCCGGGACACAGATAACAGCATATTATAATGACAAACCTGTTGAATTAGAAACTATAGACGAATTCAACGATTATGTACAGAAAAATGCAAAGATCCTGAAAAATGCTTCGGTGGTTGTTACAGGAAAACCCAAAGTCGGGACATTCGACAGCGTAATAAAAACTCTCAGCAGGTTTAAGATTAAAAACGTTACAAAAGAAATCAAAGATCTGTAAGTAATACAGGTCAATGATTTCTTTTTCTCATTTCAGCCTGGAAAATTTCTGGCACCGTCATAGTACTATAATCGTTTACAACATAACCTGAAGTTGAAATAGAAACGGATGACTGGTTGATTGATAAAGTATGCATATTCATCCGATGTTCTTGCGCCGAATCACTGGTTTCAATATCGGTGACAAGGGTCTTTGGCTGGATAAGTGCCTGGAATAATGGGTGAGTTGCCATGCGGCCACTCATCATCTTTAAAAAATTACTTCCGGCTGCGCCTAGTAAATAATCCGTCTGCGTATTAAAATCAACTTTGGCGCACCATACAGTTCCCTTATGGCCCTTATTATCTGATACACTGTATTCTTCAGATGTATAGCTTCCAACCTGTTTACTTTTACCGGTTTTCATTGATTGAAAATCCCTGCCATCCGTTTTCTTTCGCATGTTAGCCATCAGGCTGTCCATTCTGATCCATTTTGTTAATCCTGAAAGATCTGAGATCAGTTTTCGAATACTGATGATCGTGATATTTTTATTGCGTTCATTAAAAATAATACCTGTTCCATCGTTTGTAATTACGATTAACAGATTCTCTTTCATATTTCCTTTACCATTGACCCTTGCAGCGGCATAATCGCCAGTCCGGGAATAAAAAAAATGAATGAGCGAAGTATCGGAGACATTATTATCGTGCACAAATTCTTGTTCAACTTCGTAATCAAAATGAAAAAGTTCCGGTAATTTATATTGGGATGGTGATTGAGCAATCGCAAAATTTACCCGAAACAAGCAGGCAAATAACCATATGATTAAAAATATTTTTGTCTTCATAAAATAAATTTAATAGGTGAAAATTACATCCCTGGTAACGGCATAGATTCATGCACTTCTATAATTGCCTCGGAATTCCATCCACTTGTGTGTGGATGTCCTTTCAGGAGTTCAATCGCCCCATCCATATTATCTGCTTCTATAATCGAATAGCCCGCAACATTGTTTTTACTGATAGTGATTTTATCTCCAGGACTTATTTGATGTGCATTCATAAGCGGAGAACCCATTTCTATCAATCTGTTACCACTTTTTTTAGCCCATTGCATCCATAATTCCATACCTTTTGCCTGTTGTTCAGACGTCATGTTGGAAGTTTGTGCCATAGCATCCAATGGGGCTTTATACAAAACAAGAAATTTTTTCATAAAAAAGTTTATAAGTAAAGTTATAAAAATCACTCAGGCAGGATTTGTTATTTTTATCATAACGGATATAATATGAATATCATTTTTTTGATTCTCGGAATGAATGTATTGTTTATATTCTTTTTTCAACGTCCATGGCTGCTTAATATGAAACCTTATCTCATATTATTATCGATCAATCTGCTGCTTTTTATTTTAGCATATTTATTTCATCATTATTCCATTGGCGATCCGAGATTTACAGTCCTCCTCAAAGTTCCATTCCTTTATCAATTATCATTTTTAGCCCTGTTATGGATCTATCGAAAATTGTACCATGCAGATCCGGTCGATACATTTTGGTCCATGGATATTAAATTAATGAAGGATGGAATCTTCAATTTTATTTTTGTAGTATTACTCAGCGTGGTGGTCATCTGTGTTTCCTGAGCTATATGTTTGTACGTAAAAAACTGGTATCCTGCACTTATTCCTAAATAAATTTTGTTGTTATGTCAAGTATACCATACATTTGGTACCGTAAACTTGACAAAATGTCCAAAACCAAGTACCTTTTCCCATATAACAGCCGGTTTTTAGGCATCGCCCTGATATTAGTACATATTCCAATCAAGTTGATTTGGGATGCTCATTATCCAGGAGGATACGATCATAATAACCCAATATCTCCGGGTTCCGAAACGCCATTATTTTCACCTCCGCATTTATTCTTTATCGGAACCACCCTGATGGTATTGGTTGGATTGTTTCTCATTGCATTTTCCAAAGAAAAAATAGAAGATGAACAAATCGTTCAGTTGAGGCTTGACTCACTTCGTTGGGCCATATATCTGAATTACGCCATACTTCTTTTCAGCCTGGTATTTACACATGGAAGTGATTCAAAGCATATTCTTATGCTCAATATATGGCTCCCGCTCCTGTTTTTTATCTTGCGTTTCCAGTGGGTTTTGTACAGACTTAACCGTTCATCTAAATCCGATGAAACCAAACTATGAAAAATAATATCCGTGTAGAGCGCGCTATTAAAAATATAACCCAGGCAGAACTTGCTGAAAAAGTTGGTGTATCGCGACAAACCATCAATACAATCGAGAGTAATAAATATATTCCCTCCACCCTACTTGCTTTAAAAATTGCGAGGGTGTTCGGTAAAACGTTAGAAGAAATTTTTAGTCTGGAAGAAAACGATTGAGTTAAAACATTAAATAATTATTATGAGAACTGAAGCAAAACCTTCTTTTACCAATGGCAAAATCTGTTATATAGAATTGCCATCCCGTGACGTTGAAGAATCAAGGAATTTTTATCATAGCGTATTTGGATGGAAAACGAGGAAACGGAGTGACGGATCGGTTGCCTTCGATGATAGCGTAGGACAAGTGAGTGGCACCTGGAGAACAGACCGAAAATCCTCCAGCGAATCCGGCATGATTGTGCACATCATGATAGATGATATAGAAGAAACGATGAAAAAAGTAAAGGATCTCGGCGGAACAATAGTTCAGCCGGTTGGCATGGATGCACCTGAAATCACTGCTCACTTCCGCGATCCTTCGGGTAATATTTTCGGATTGTACCAGGAACCTTCCAAAAAATAATTAATAACCCTTATTACGCTAACAATTCTTCCAGGTTTTCGAGAGCCGCAGTAAATCCGGCTTCAAAGCCCATTTCAATTATTTTCTTCAGGTCTGCTTCGTTAGTAAAACTAATTTCCATTTCAACTCTCGTTCCTGTACCAGATGGAATGAAAATGTTTTTCCAGTGTAAAGAAGGTAAATCGGGATTCTTATTTCCGTTCTCATCACAGAAAAAACTGATAGCCTGAAAGCTGTTGAATTTTTTGATGGAACTGAATTCTACTGTCGACCAGATTTTCATTCCATCGGGCCCCTCCATAGCGTAAAGCCAGTTGCCCCCTTCGGCGAATTTTAAAGTTTTAGTTTTAGCCGCCCAGGGTTTGGGCGCCCACCATTTGTCCAATAATTTACTTTCCGTCCATGCTCTCCATACCAGATCGGGTGCAGAGTCAAATTCCCTTTTAACGGTAATTTTTTTGCCCGGTAAGTCTTTTACGAATTGTGTTTTTAATTTAGTTTCCATCTCTTTTATTTTTAGTTAAATAAATACCCGCAGGTTTTAATGATCATTCTGGATAGAAATTTAATTATCAGACGGCCCAGAGAAAAATATCTGCTATCCAGTATGATGACCGTCTTATCATGATTTCTAATGATGACCATACATAAGGCTTTATTGAATTATATTTTGTTCAATCATTTCATCCAGACGGTTATGTGCGTCCACCACCCCATATTCCATACCAGCGGAAATCATGCCATCCCGGTCAGCCTGTGATTGAAAAACTGACTGCACCGTAACCTTCGTACGGCCGGATGGAAGATCCTCAAATTTTGTTGTTTCCAAAACTACATGACCTGTTTCCGGAAGTCCTTCAAATTCAAACGTCTGAATGATTCTTTCGGGTGGTGAGAAATCATGGCAGACACCATGAAAACCATAAGACATCCCATTTTCCATTGTACTGATATAACGGTAAGACCCGCCTGCCTTAGGTTCAAACTTTTCATATTTAACTTTCATCTGCTGGCATCCGAGCCATCCCTCGAGTAATTTTTTATCAGAAAACGCTTTGAAGACAAGGGATCTGGGCGCATCGAATTCTCTGACGATAAAAAACTCCTGCTTCCCTGGTTCTGCGATGACTGATGTTTTGTTCTTATTTGTCATGTTTCTTCTTTTTTAATTTTTTAAGAATATCATCCACCTTATTAAACCTATCCTCCCACATTGCTCTGAAAGGCTCAAGCCAGTCGGCTACTTCTGACAGTTTTTTAGGTTGAATACTGCAATAGCGGTCCCGCCCTTCCTGTTTTATAAAGATGAGACCGCACTCCTCTAAAATCTTAATATGAAGTGAGATTGCCTGCCGGCTCATGTCAAAGTTCTCTGCAACTGCATTCAGGTTTAAAGACTGTTTTGAAATCAGCGTAATAATCTCCCGCCTGGTTGGATCAGCAATAGCCTGAAATACGTCCCTTCTTAATTCCATTGAATGATTGTTTATGCAAGTAGATGCTTGCACAAATATATATGCAAGTATTCACTTGCGCAAATATTTATTAAAATTCTTTTTTTAGCGGCATACCTCAAATGTATACCTGCGAACACTTATGTATCAATATCGAACTTGGCAACGAATTATCTGCTTCTGGAGATTGAATATCAATTGATTAAAATCTGGCATAAGCTTAGCCTCTCATTGGAAGAAGTTAAAAACACACATCTTTAGCCATGAAACATGCATTTATTTTTTCATTATTAATATTATCCAAATCCCTCTTTTCGCAGGATACAAAGGATTTAGCCTTTGAGCATTCAAAATCAACCTGGCCATTTCCCATTTCAAACTTTACTGGTTTTACAAGTGAAGAAACTAACAACAATGAATCGAATGAAATTGGTCACAAAGGCATAATTTTTTTTTCAGGCACGGCGGATTCTGTCAAAGCAGTTTTTGAAGGAAAGGTTGAAATAACTTTTCCTATAGGCGACGGTTTCGCCATCATCGTTAATTATGGAGATTACTTTATCACATATATTAATCTTGACAGTCCCACCGTTAAACCAGGCGATCTGGTTCACCAGGGGCAATGGATGGGGAATTTACCCCCTGGAAATAAACAAATCAAGCTGGTAATTACTTCCAGAAACAATAACGAATATGATCCTTATGACTGGTTTAAGTGGACAAAAGAGGAAGAGTCTAAACGAAAATATTGAGCGAAATTACAGAGCGAAGAGGGCTCAGTAATATTCATGAGTTAAAGCAATGAACAATTTAAATGTAAAATGGATCCTTACTTTAAGACTTTGTTTTTTCTGCGCAATCATCCTGTTCGCAATATGGCGATATCATGTGGTTAATCAGGATATCCGGTATACTGTTGCAACAACTACCAGGCAAATATCTACACCCAGGAATCATAATGCCATTGAATATAAGTTTTCTGTAGATGGTAAATCATATACAAGCGTCGGTGCCGACATAAAAAAATATAAAATACAATATCCAAATGGGCGATATTATGTATCGTTTCCATTTAAAAGCCCGGGTGCTAATGAAATTCAATGGGGGCTTCCTGTTCCCGATTCGATAATTTATGTGCCGAAGAATGGATGGAAAGAATTACCCAAATGATCATCTTCATTATTATTGAACCTTGATATATTTTTCTATCACCAGTTCCATGGAAGGTGGAGTCAGCGTTAAGACACTATCGGTAAAATGAAAATGAATAATATTATCTCCGTAAAGGGCATTTGCCCCATTAGGATAATTAAAAATCATAATGCTGTCATTTTTTACCTGATATGTAACAGGGCCATTATATAATGTTGAAACATATGGCGACATACTCAGAGTTCCATCATGATTAAATTGGATGAAATCAGGGGGAATGGAATCCTCCGTATGCCAGCTCCCGGTTCCGGTAGTTTGAATAAAAATGGAAGACAACTGCCATTTGCCTTCCATACCCGGGGGTGTCAGATTATTCTTCCTGCATGCTGTAATCAACCAGCACACAATTATTATAAATGCAATCTTCTTCATAAATCCTTTCCCAAATGACAGCATACAATGAAAAAACGTTGCGTTGGATTCTGTATTCTATTGAACAAGGACTGTATTTGGCGACAATTTTAGATTTGGATAAACATATTTCCCATCTGAAGGATCTACATAATATCCCCCATAACCTGTATCAAAAAACGAAGATGGGTCATTAAATGCACGGACATTTCGATTATAAGTTCCGACAGTTATATAGTATGGGCCTGTTGTCTGATTGTTGCCTCCCAAATTTGACTTATCAACAACAAGTGTATAAGCACCATTCCCATCGGGCGTAATTAATTGCGATAAAGGAGAAAGATTTGTGTTCGAGGGGTTCGGATTCGGGTTGCTCCCAATGAGTAAGGCAAAATTATATTGATATTGAATATATGAAAGGGAAGAAGTATCCAGGTAAATGTAAACTATTACATAAGAATAGTTTGACACAATTTCTATACTGTCAACGGCTGTTTTTACAGGGTTTTGAAGGATATAAACTTCGGATACAGTAGTATTAAGGTTTGTTCCGGGTGAATGAGTTACACCATATAGTTTCATCGTCCCGAAGTTTGACTTTTGATAAGTCAGATCATAAGTCCCTGAAGGCAGACCGTGAAAATAATAATTTCCAGAGGCGTCACTCGTAGCAGTACGTTGTGCTCCTCCTAAATTAAGTGATACCGTCACTCCACTGGAGTCCTGCATTGGCCATGAAAATTCATTGTATACTACGAGGTTGCCAGAAATAGTTCCGGTATCAAGCTGACTTCCATCCAGACCATTATTCCCAGCCGCTCCGGCAGGACCGGCAACTCCTGTTTCCTTTTTACAAGAATAACAGGAAAGCGCTATTAAAATTATAATTGCAGATATTTTAGACATATTCTGTTAGTTGGCCCAGATAAAATAATTGGATAAAGAATCGCCGACATAAGGATAAGTAACGTTTTGATATGAATTGGAATCGAACCAGGATGTATCAAAAGAATAGGGCGGTACGATGTACGATTTCATATATACTGTATCTCCATCTTTAAAACGAGTGCTGTTGATATTGGTTCCCGCAAAAAAGATTTGTGTTTCAAACTGATTGGTCCCTTCATTGTGTGTATATGTATTAGTCATGTACAAATAATTATGCGCATTTAACCCAGGGGATGATGAAAAATAAACATCCATGTAACGCATGGTAGAGCTTGTAATTGGAGGACCGCTAATGCTTGTAAACATATCAATGTAATTTGTAACATTGTCAAAAGGGCTCAAGAGCAGTTGCATGTTCTGACCTGTAATAGTAGTCGTCTGCGTTCCATCTATCTGGATGATATCAATAAATTGGTCTTCGTTTCCGGCACTATGATTAACATCACGACCAATAGAATCATACCCATTCTTCTTAAACATTATCCGGTAAGTACCAGATTTGAGATTTGGGAGAATGAATTTACCCGTTTTATCTGTCAGTACACTAAGCGCAGAATCTCCCATTACAGTTGAAACAATTATTGAATCAAGCACAGTGTCAGTGACAGTAAATTGATTTACCGGAAGAAGATAACCAGTTATGGCACTCCGGACATCAGTTATCGACTTTCCTGCATTTCCTGCCGGGCCTGCCGATCCCTGAATTCCTTCTGCAGTTTTTGTGCAGGAAGAAATCAGAGTGATTGCAAAAATCAACAAGTATGCAAACAAGAACTTACTGCCCATTCGTTAATTTTTTAAATTATTGAAAACTTTTACCTCATTACTCAGATTGCCTGTTGACGGATAAACTTTATTTCCAAGTGAATCTGTATATGTGAAAATTTTGGGATTATCCAAAGCTGCAGCAATATAAACGTCATTGGTATTGTTGAATTTATCCGTGAATTGCGTCAGATCAACATCAAAAGGAGAAAAGACCAGTGTTGTATCATCCTGCTGGTAAAAATTTGTTCGATATGTATAATCGTTGCTTGCGTTTCCCGCACCGGGAGCATGGCTGAAATAAACAACAACCTGCGGTACAGGTATCGTTTGCGGATGCAACAATGTAATTGTAAAATACATATAGTGGAACCCGGAATACATGACCGTTTGAACATCCAGGTTTTTTATATCAAACCAGGATGATTGTTTTGCACCCAGAGGTATCAGCCCTGCCTGCGTAGGATTTAGTCCACCGGTATGCTGAAAGTGGAGCATCTTCATAGTACCGAAACCTGCTTTGGAAATACTCAGGTCATAAATGCCCGCAGATATAACAGGCGAAGTAAAAGAACCATCAGCACTTGATACAACAGAAATTTGAGGAAAAGTATTTACAAATAAAATAGTCGCCCCACTGTTATCAGATAAAGCATTTCCAAGTGAATCATATAATTCTACCTTGCCGAATACGGTACCAGAAATGGTTGAACCTCCATTGGGTCCAGTAGAGCCCTGAGGTCCGGCTGGCCCTACAACATTTTCCTTTGAACAGGAGAATAAAAAACAAATAATTATAATCCAGAAAATGGAAGGGGTCCGAATTGCAGGCATATATCAGGTTAAGAGGTCGTCAAATATAAAGAAAACCTTACTCTCTGATCTTTGGTATTTTATTAGTCCATTCAGTCATTAAAAATGAAAATCTTTCCCTAAGGGGAAACCCCTAGAAGAATCTTAACCACTCTGCCTTCTTTAATGATCCTATTTCCGCCCATCAAATGGAACTTTAAAAAATGAGCAGGGCTCAGTATATTTATGACCCGAAATTTATCTATTATGAAATCCATTTTACTTTCATTCATGTTTACGGCGGTATTGTTTTCAGTTAATGCCCAGCTCAGTGCTCCCGACAAAGAACCGACAAAGATGGGCCCACTTACCATTCAACCGGTTCAGCATGCCAGCCTGATCCTCACTGTGCATGGTATAACTATTTATTCCGATCCTTCAGGGGCTGATAATTTTAAAGGAATGACAGCTCCGGATATTATACTCATCACGGATATCCATGGTGACCATTTTGATGTAAAGACTATTGATGCGATTAAAAAAGAAAGTACTGTACTGGTAGTACCACAGGTCGTGGCCGATAAATTACCTGATGCAGATAAAGTCCACCTGGTTGTACTCAAGAACGGCGATCAAACTACACAATCCGGAATCTCTATCAGTGCAATTCCCATGTATAATCTTCCTGAAAGTCCGACCGCCATGCATACAAAGGGCAGAGGGAATGGATATGTGCTGGGCATAGGCGGCAAGCTTATTTATATTTCCGGGGATACCCAGGGAATTCCAGAAATGAGGTCCTTAAAGAATATTGACATTGCATTCATTTGTATGAATCTTCCTTATACTATGGATATCAAAGAAGCCGCAGATGCAGTACTTGAATTCAAACCCAAAATTGTCTATCCCTATCATTACCGGGGTAAAGACGGACTGAGTGATGTCAATGGTTTTAAAGCCCTGGTTGAAGCAGGCAATAAAAATATAGAAGTTCGTTTACGAAACTGGTATCCTTCGAAGTAGAGTTCCCTGAGATTTTAGGAATTCTTTAAAATAAATTGGTCACGATCGAAAGTTGTTGCCTGAAGAATAAAATTTCAACCCGATAATATCATTCGGTATAGGTTTGGAATTCCATTCCTGGTGAATGGCCAGCGCAGCTCCTACTGCAGTGGCCTGTGCCATGGAGGCTGCAAATAGTTCCAATTCAGGGAAAGCGCCTGCAAGCATATTCATATATACGCTATTATTACTAAACCCGCCATCTACAAATATTCTCTTTACAGCGGAGCCATCGATAATCAGATTGGTGGAAAGAAATTGCAACTCTACAAGATCTATTATAAGCTGGTGGTAAGCTTCAATATCAGATTTAAATTTTGATAGATCCCTTTTATGAAAGCAGAAGCCATCACTTAACTGAGCAGTTCCGCGACTATTTGATTTAAGGATATTTACTATATCCGGATTATATGATATATCCCGGTATTTAACAATATCCTGATTAAAGTATTCTGATATTCTTTTAACCTGTCGTTCGTATTCTAAACCAGTGTGCAGTCTGGAAGCTTTCACCGGTTCTCCCTGGTATTGCAAAT
>DATHNR010000276.1:0-3072 GCA_035485835.1 Puia sp. | reverse complement strand
GGAAGCGATTAATCCACCAACAACTGCCCGTCCTAATGGAGCGGCCTGGTCACCTCCGTCTCCCCGTCCGGAGGCCATGGGCAACATACCCACTACCATGGCAAGACTGGTCATAAGGATTGGCCTCATACGAAGAGCTGCCGATTCTTTTGCACTGCTTAAAGCATCGCCTGTATGAAGTCGCAGATGCTCTGCGTTTGTAATCAATAAAACGGAATTGGCAATGGAAACCCCGACCGACATGATGATTCCCATATAGGACTGAAGATTAAGAGTGGATCCGGTGAGCATAAGTATGATCAGAGATCCGAGCAGAACAGCTGGCAGGGTCGACAATACCACCAGTGATACTTTGAAGGATTGAAAATTTGCTGCCAGCATTAAGAAAATAACTGCGATTGCCGTTATTAATCCTGATTGCAAACTGCTCAATGTGTCTGTCAAGACCTCTGTCATCCCTTTTATTTCAATATTCAGTCCACGTGGCAGTTCTCCCAAAGATTCCATTGCGGCCTTTACATCCTTAGTAGCTGTGCCCAGATCTTTCTTATTTATATTTGCTGTTACAGATAAAAAAGGCAATGCGCCCAGATTGTCGTTTTCTCCATATGAGGTATCTTTTTTTACATCTGCAACATCTCCAATCACAGGGCGGCTTTCATTACTAAGTACCGAAATTTCATTAATATCATTCATGCTGGTCATTTGGTTCTCTGGTACCTGCACCTGAACACCATAACTTACATTGCTGATGGGATCGATCCATAAATTTTTCTCCGTAAATCTAGATGAAGAAGTGGCCGCAACCAAAGAGCGGGAGATATCATTGAGTGTTACGCCCATTTGGGCAGCACGGGTTCTGTCGATATCTATATCAATCGTAGGATATTTAATAGGCTGCGCCAGTTGAATATCCCGCAGGTAAGAAATCCGTCTTAGCTTTTCGATTACTTTATTAGCATACTCTTCATTGATCTTTTTATTCTTACCGGTTATTCTGACTTCGATAGGTGTTGGTGAACCCTGACTAAGCACTTTGTCAGTGAGTTCAATCGGTTCAAATGAAAGTTTTACATCCGGCATGCTATCTGTTACCCTGTGCCGGAAACTTTCCTTCAAATCATCCAGTTTAACTTTATAAGTTTCTTTCAGGGCAACCTGCAATACGGCTTCCTGCGGACCACTCATAAAAAGATAAATGGGACTGGTCGAAAATTGCCCGGGATGTTGTCCTACAAATGCCGAAGTCACTCCGATATTTTCTTTTCCAACCAGACCTTCCAGTATATGGATGGCTTTAATAGTTTTTTCTTCTGTTCTTTCCAGCCTGGTACCATCCGGCGCCCGTAATCGCACCTGGAACTGACCTCCATTAATTTTCGGCAACACATCACGCCCGATATTCATGAACAGGATCGCAACCAGCCCACAGATTATTATGGTATATAAAATCACAATAGGTTTTTGAAAAGGAAACAGCCGGTCTAAAAAGCGCAGGAAACGATTTCTGAATTTCTCAAACCTGGTAAGTTTTCCATTATTCAAATTCCCTTCCAGCAATTTCTTTTTCTGATCCCAGGTATCCTGTTCTTCAGCCTGCGAAATATTCAACGCAACATATTCCTCTTCATCTGTTAATATGTGACCGTCTGTAGTTGATGTATGATGATGTCCCTTCATCAGCCAGTTCGCCATGATCGGAACAAAAGTCTGTGCCAGAAAATAAGAGGTAATCATGGAGAAGGCAATTGCCATGGCCAGCGGTAAAAATAAAGAGCCGGGAATGCCGGTCATAGTGAAAGCAGGTGCAAATACTGCGAGAATACAAAGAAGGATCAGCAATTTTGGGAAAGCAATTTCTTTACAGGCATCCCATATAGCCAAAGCCTTTGGTTTGCCAAGGGCCAGGTGCTGATGTATATTTTCAATTGTAACTGTCGATTCATCCACCAGTATACCAATGGCAAGGGCAAGCCCGCTTAGGGTCATAATATTGATGGTTTGACCGCAGAGATAAAGAAACAATACGCCCGCAATAATAGAAGTCGGTATGGTTAATACCACAATTAAAGCTCCCCGCCGGTCGCCTAAGAACAATAGAACCATCAGTCCCGTAAGAATAGCGCCAATGGCTCCTTCGGATACCAGGCTTTTAACCGCGTTAATAACATAGACCGACTGGTCAAATTCGTAAGATAGATGAACATCTTCCGGCAACTGACTCTGAAAACGCGGAATCGCTTTTTTCAGATTCTGAACTACCTCCCAGGTTGAAGCATCTGCAGATTTTGTGATGGGAAGATAAATGGAGCGCTTCCCGTTTACCAGGGCATACCCGGTGGTAATATCAGCCGCATCTTCTACTACCGCAATATCACGGAGGTAAATATTTTGTACTCCATTTTTAAAAATCGGTATGTCGCCAAAGTCTTTTATATTTTTAATAGTGGTATTGGCAGGTGTAAAATAATTGTAATTCCCTATGCGCACATTGCCTGCCGGCGTTGCCTGGTTATTATCTCTGAGCGCTGCCACAACCTGGTCAGGTGTGATATGATGAATTCTCATTAATTCAGGATCCGCTTTTATTACTACAGTCCTTACGTTGCCGCCAAAAGGAGCCGGGGCTACCAGTCCCGGTATGGATGTAAAGGATGCCCGCACATATACATTGGCCAGATCCATAAGCTCGTTGTTTGAACGAACTTTACTACTTAAAACCAATTCACCGACAGGCAGCGTGGATGCATCAAAACGCAAAATAAATGGGGGCTGTGAACCTGGTGGAAAGGAGGCCTGCGCCCGATTGACAAAAGTAGATACTTCAGCTGCTGCCTGCGCCATATTTGTGCCGGGATAAAAAGTAAGCTTGATGAGGGTTAGTCCCTGTATATTTCTGGTCTCAATACTTTTTACACCGGACACATATAATAGCAGGCTCACATATGTCTTCCCGAAAAAAGCCTCCATCTGTGTAGGTGTAAATCCACCATAAGGATTTGATATAAAAATGACCGGAAGATTCAGTTCAGGAAAAATATCAATCTTGATGTTTCGCACTGCATTTACTCC
>DATHNR010000275.1:0-7050 GCA_035485835.1 Puia sp. | reverse complement strand
CTTGGTTTCCCTCGCACCCAGGCTTTTCTCAACAGTACCAGGATGCGGTCCATGGGGTATTCCTGCAGGATGAAGTGTAATCATGCCACGGCTTACCTGTTTACGACTCATAAAGTCACCGTCAACATAATATAATAATTCATCACTATCAATATTACTGTGATTATAAGGAACCGGTATGGACAATGGATGATAATCAAATAACCTTGGAACAAAACTGCAAACGACAAAATTATTTCCTTCAAAAGTCAGATGAACGGGCGGAGGCTGGTGTATTCTTCCTGTTATGGGTTCGAAATTATGAATAGAAAATATATAGGGATAACAACATCCATCCCAACCGACTACATCAAAAGGATGATGGGCATAATGAATTCCGTATAAGGTTCCCTGCTTTTTAATGCGCACGAGAAAATCTCCCGTTTCATTGATAGCCGATGTAAATACCGGTTCCCGCATATCCCGCTCGCAGTATGGTGAATGTTCAAGCAACTGACCATATTTACTTATATACTTTTTGGGATACCTTATAGGGCTGAATGCTTCAACAATGAAAAGGCGGTTAATGAAATTATCAAAACGAATCTGGTAAATGACTCCTCTTGGAATATGAATATAATCACCATATGTAAAGCTGAGCTCTCCATACAGCGTAAATAATTTCCCGCTGCCCTCATGTATAAAAATCAGTTCATCCGCATCGGCATTTTTAAAAAAATAGCTAGTAAGTGATTGCTTTGGCGCAGCCAGCGAAATATGTATATCACGATTAACCAGTATGGGTTTACGGCTATCCAGGTAATCATCTTCCGGATTCAATTTAAAACCTTCCAGGCTCCTGTGCTTGAGCATTTTTTCTTCGGAAATATTTATGAGAACCGGGGAAGGTTCATCTGTACGCAGGATCTGGGTAGGTGCATGAATATGATAAAGAAGGGAATAATCGCTGGAGAATCCTTCGGTGGATACCAGTTCTTCAGAATATAATTTCCCGTCGTGGCTCCTGAACTGTGTATGTCTTTTGGGTGGAATAGTACCTCTGCTGATATAATGTGCCATTATATTGATTTTTTTAAACTGCAGGTACAAAGTTCAGTTTCAATTAAACAATTCAAACAAATTTATTTTATTTAATTTTAGGGTACCCATGCGTCCAGATTATGCCCGTAAGCTATTTGTTGACCAGCGCAGGCGATATATTTTTTTACTGATATCGTTGGCCACCGGTTCGTTGAATCTTTTTCATTAAGAGGTATTCCGCCCACCCATTTATATTCTTAAATCTTTATTATGGAAAATGATTTTCTGCCCTTGCTTGGCACAGATTATATTGAATTCTATGTGGGCAATGCAAAACAGGCCGCCCATTATTATAAAACTGCGTTCGGATTTCAGGGTATTGCTTATGCGGGCCCTGAAACTGGGATAAAGGACCGTGCAAGTTATGTTGTTCGTCAAAATAAATTAACCTTCGTTTTTACATCAGCTCTTCGGCCCGAACACATCATTGCTCAGGAAGTACTCAACCATGGTGATGCCGTAAAAGCCATTGCACTGGAAGTAGAGGATGCAGTCAAAGCATGGAAGGAAACTACTCAAAGAGGCGCTAAAAGTTATATGGAACCTGTTGTTTTGTCGGACAAGTCAGGTAAACTTGGTCTGAGTGGAATCAGGTTGTATGGTGATACCGTGCATCTTTTTATTGCCAGAAAAAAGTATAATGGAATATTTATGCCGGGGTATGAACCATGGATTTCTGACTACCAGCCCGAATCCACCGGAATATTATATGTTGATCATTGTGTTGGTAATGTAGGCTGGAATCAAATGGACAAGTGGGTTTCTTTTTATGAAACCACCATGGGATTCAAAAATATTTTAACTTTTGACGATACGGATATTTCTACTGAATATTCCGCCCTGATGAGTAAGGTAATGAGTAACGGTGACGGACAGGTTAAATTTCCGATAAATGAGCCCGCGGAAGGGAAACGCAAATCGCAGGTCGAAGAGTTCCTTGAATTTTTTAACGGAGAGGGTGTTCAGCATGTAGCTCTTGCAACAAAAAATATAGTCGGTACAGTAACTGAGCTGATGAGACGTGGTATAGAATTTCTAAAAGTACCTACCAGTTATTATGATGAATTGGAAAGCCGCGTGGGGAAAATAGAAGAAGACCTGGAACCGCTGAAAAATCTGGGTATTCTTGTGGATCGAGATCCGGATGGATACCTCTTACAAATTTTCAGCAAACCTGTGCAGGACAGGCCAACCGTTTTCTTTGAGATCATCCAGCGTAAAGGAGCTAAAAGTTTTGGAAAGGGAAATTTCAAAGCGCTGTTTGAAGCCATTGAACACGAACAGGAAAAAAGAGGAAATTTATGAAACTTGCCAGTTTTTTAAAAAATGGAAATGAATGCGTGGGAATAATTTCCCAGGATAAGGTGTATGATATTTATATGTTGAATGCCGGATTTTCGGATTCCATGACTAAATTACTTTCACAATGGGACACTATTTACCCGGATTTACTTTCCTTTTCAAAAAAAATTGACACATCACCACAAATTAACAGGCAGGGAATCCCCATTAACGATGTCAGGCTTTTAGCTCCTGTGCCCCACCCTTCCTCGCTGAGGGACGGCTACGCTTTCCGCCAACACGTGGAAACGGCGAGGCGTAACCGGGGTCTCGAGATGACGTCTGTTTTCGATTCCTATCCCGTTTTCTATTTTGGAAACCATCATACTGTGTTTGGACCCGGTCCGGTTTATTGCATGCCTGATCACTTAAAAAAATTGGATTTTGAACTGGAGGCCGCCGTCGTCATTTCCAGGAAAGGAAAAAATATCCTTGCGGAAGAAGCCGATACTTATATTGGCGGTCTCATGATCATGAATGATTTCAGTGCACGCCATCTGCAAATGGAAGAGATGCTGCTGAATCTTGGCCCTGCAAAAGGGAAAGACTTTGCTACAACGACAGGTCCCTGGCTTGTAACCCTGGAGGAATTAAAAGCTTATGAGACGACCTGCAAAAAAAACCATGTTGGAAAATCATGGGACCTGAAAATGTCGGCATTTGTAAATGGAAAAGCATTAAGCGAAGGAAATCTCTCAGATATGGAGTGGACTTTTGCTGAATTGATTGCAAGAGCTTCTTATGGAGTGGAAATATATGCAGGAGATATCATCGGATCAGGAACTGTCGGCACAGGTTGTTTCCTCGAACTTAATGGAACAGGAAAATTTAATGATCCGGGATATACAGAGCAATGGTTAGAACCCGGCGATATTGTGGAATTGAAAATTGATGGACTCGGAACTTTACAGAATGAAATTTTAGCTGAAGCCGGGAATTACTCTATTCTTGATTTGAAGAAGCAGGCTTAAGGCTTAAGGCATAAAGCTTAAGGCGAAAAGCGTTAAGCCTCATGCTTTATGCCTTAAGCTTTCAAATATACCTTCAATGATTTGTCCAGTATATATGCCCAGCCTTGGGCAAAATTTTCTTTTACAAAATCACGGCCTCCGCTGGCAAAACTTTCCAGTCCTGCATGGGTAAGTTTAATTCTTGTTTTTTCTCCCTCTTCAAACAATTCAAAAGACACAAAGGAATTGCCCGGTAAACTATCATATCGCCAGCTGTAGACTAATTTTTTTCCGGGTACCACCTCGGTTATTTTACATAAATGAAGATATTCATTGTTGTCCTCCGTCTTCCCGGTAAATTGAAATTCAAATCCTACGACTGGTTTAAAATCAGCTATTTGAAAATACCATTTTTTCAATTGTTCATTTTGAGTAAGAGCATCCCAGATCTTTGAGACAGGCGCATCAAATAAACGTTCAATTTCAAACGGATGATCACTCATTTTTTTAATTCCGGTTACAAATTTATGGCTAACAATTAAATAATAAAACCCTGCCATTGCAGGGTTTGTCGAAAATGAAATTTACGCTTCAAACTAAGGGTAATAATGTTATTATTTTTTTACGGGCATTACCGCGATTGGAGGTTTTACTTTCTCCGGTTGACGGTTATGACCGTTTTGATTTTTTGTATGAATGAAAATCATGCCGATAATCAGAAAAAAAGCCGGAGCGCTTAACCAGTTAAGGTCTTTTGAATGATTCATGTAAAATATTATTTATAAGGTCAGATCTTCAGGTTTTTGGCAGATTTGGGAAGTAAATATAAAACATAATTTTTAGTCTACATAATTAATAGGGTTATAAATTGGGATCTTTTCTTTTGCATTGATAATGAACATCATCGAAGTCCCATGCCATTATTTTCTCCACTATTTACCTGGTGAATAAAGCATCAATAAGCGTTAGGTGTTAAGTCTTATGCATCAGGCGTTAAGCCTTAGGCATTGGGCGTTAGACGTTAAGGCTTTCACAAAGCAACCGGTGAAAATGATGGATTCCCTGTTCCCGGGTAACAGAATACCTGCCCTGATGATAAAACCTGGAACGAATACCTTTTTGAACGGCTTCCACAACTTCCTCGTCCTCCATTTCAACTGTATCCAGCTGGGAGCCGGCGCCTTTATTGAATAGTTCCTCTTTCCAGATATAAGTGTAAAATGAAACTTTTGTTCTTTCGATAGAAAGTGGCTGTACGAGATTTATACTTAATCCCCAGGGATAAAAATTAAACATCATATTAGGATAAACAAAGAAATAATATGCCGCAACTTTTTTCCCGTGATCAGGTGATGAAGCCGGAAGATCAAAAATCTGTTCATCAGATTTTGCCAGCCCCAGTTGAAGATTAGATGATTTAAATATTTCAGTTGTGTAATTTCCGAAATCGATTACTGCATTCAGTCCGGCATGCACAAAAGGAATATGAAATCCTTCCAGGTAGTTTTCGCAATAAAGTGCCCAGTGTGCTTTAACTATATATTCACTGGATAATCCCGGTTTGTAAATGAATTTATCCAGAGGTAGCCATGACAGGCGCTCCTGCATATCCTGGAAATATTTTTTCGTATCTGCCTCAAAATCCAGGGAAGTAAAAAGCCAGGGTCCCCAAACATGGAGTGGCAGGCGCGTAAGATCATCCTCCTTCCCCGGAAAATTTCTCACTTCCTTAAATTCAGGCATAGATAAAAAACTACCGTCGAGACGGAACTGTCGTCCATGATAACGACATCTCAGATTGACGGATTGGCAGGCTTCACCTACAAGTGTTGTACCACGGTGAGTGCATACATTCGACAAACAGTAGATCTGCTGATTCGCATCCCTGGTAAGCAACAGAGGTTCATTCAAATAATTTTCAAGCAAGGTGAATGGATAACAACTACACGAATCAGAAACAAGGGAATAATCACCAATATACTGCCAGCTTTTAGAAAAAATTTTTTCTTTACTTTCCTCAAATAAAAACGGGTCAGTATAAAATTCTGTATTCAGCGTCCTTGCTATCGATATATCAGGATCAATTTGAAATCTGTTTTGCAATATGTACGGTTTAAATATAATTTTATTCTCCTCAATATGCATAAGGCGTAAGGCGTAAGGCGTAAGGCGTAAGGCGTAAGGCGTAAGGCGTAAGGCTCAAGGCTCAAGGCTCAAGGCGTAAAGCATAAGGCTTTAAGCCTTACGCCTTACGCTTTCTTATACTTCCAGTTCCGGCTCTTACCCTCTTCAAGCCATTGAATGGTCGTCTCCAGTCTTTTATTCAGCGTTTCATCTGATTTTGCTTCAGTGATCCATTCAATATACTCCCGTTTATTTGAAGGTGAAAAAGCTTCAAATACGGACATAGCTTTTTTGTTTTTTTTGAGTGCAGCCGTCAGTGGCTCAGGCATGGGCAATTCTTTTTTCGGAGCTGACTTTGGCCTCTCAAGTTTTACGCCAGTTTTATTAAGTAAGGCTGCTTCTTTAAGATAAGCAATTAAAATTTTATCCGCCGGGAGATCTTTCAATGAAACAAGTTTATCAAAATGGCCCATAGCGTGCTTGTCAGCCAAATGCAAAATATCGTCAGGGTCCTTTAATAAAGCAGCTTTCCAAAAGCCGAAGGAACAGTGTTCCTTAAACGCTGCCATATTACATAACATGGAGCCGTAAATTTCATAATTTGGAAAACTCCATTTGATAGTTTCCACCGCATCCGGACAGGCCTGGAAAATAAGTTTCCGGAGTTTTATAAGAATAGGTTGGGCGAATGGGGCTGCCTTTTTAATATAGACATCTACCCTGGGATCTGTACCTGGCATGGATCGTTATTTTATTCAACAATTTACCTAAAGCATTTTATATGGCAGAATTCAGTCTATTTTTGAATAGATCAGGACGACCTGCGATTCAAATTCTCAAAATTCTTCAATTGTCAGCTCCAGCACTCAAACGAACACTCAGTCCATTTCTCTTATGGGGTCTTGGCGTTGGCTATGTTATATCCGGTATGTACTTTGGCTGGAACCTTGGTCTGGAAAAAGGAGGTACCGGTGGATTAGCTATTGCCACTCTTTTTATCATAATTCTTTATATAACATTTACTTTCAGTTATGCAGAACTGGCTGCTGCCATACCTAAGGCTGGTGGTGTTTTTGATTATGCGCATCGGGCACTGGGGGAAGATCTTGGATTTATTGCCGGGATGGCGCAGAATATAGAATTTATTTTTGCACCCCCCGCCATCGCGTTGTCTATAGGTGCATACTTTAATTTATTTTTTCCGCAGATACCAATATTAGCGATAGCCATTTTCGCTTACATATTATTTACAGCTCTGAATATTTATGGCGTAAAAGCCGCCGCTTTATTTGAACTGGTCATTACCTTGCTGGCCGTTGGAGAATTGTTATTATTTGCCGGAATCACCCTCCCCCATTTTGAATTAAAAAATATTCAACATAATGCTTTTCCGCAGGGCTGGCAGGGAATTCTCGCCGCGATTCCTTTTGCCATCTGGTTTTTCCTGGGTATTGAAGGTGTTGCCAATACTGCTGAAGAGGTCGTTCGTCCACAAAGAACACTCTTAATAGGTTTCGGCTCAGCCATACTAACCCTGGTGATTCTCTGTGTGCTG
>DATHNR010000274.1:0-6938 GCA_035485835.1 Puia sp. | reverse complement strand
AATGGAGGTGCGGATATTATATCACGGGGAATATGTTGGAGCACGAACCCAAACCCTACTACTTTCGAAAGCAAGACCAAGGAAGGATTATCTGGTATGGGAGGATTTGCGGATGCATTGAATGGCTTAACTGAAAATACCATTTATTATGCAAGGCCCTATGCAATCAATTCTCTGGGAACGGGGTACGGCAACGAACTAACTTTTACAACTTCAATATCAGGGATAACTTTAAATTTAGTAACGCAAATCGGTTCCATAATACCAAATGTTGACACCGTCATGGCCATCGGTGTTTTGTTACCAGTGACTCTGTTGCCTAATGTTTTGTCATATGGAGTATGCTGGAGTGTATCACCTAACCCGTCCATTACAGACGATCACTCGTTTGGTAACGATATTAAACAATACAAAGTTCTTCCCCAGCCAGGCAGGGGAAGAGGGCAAACTTACCCCAATATGAGTGACCTTCGATTTCACAGTCCGATGACAGATTTACAAAGTGGTATCACATACTATTGTCGCGTTTTCGTAACTACTTCTGCAGGGACTGGGTATGGGCAAATGACTTCCTTTGTTGCTCAGTGAATAATCGACTTGATAGCCCTAACTGGTGCAGGTATGTTTTACTCATGATTTATTATTCTCAGGATTCAAAATGATGTTTTAAAAAGTTTATTATTATAAGTTAAGTTTGTTGGCAACAACAGGCATCCGCAATGAAAGCAATTGTCGCTACTTTTTTATCAATTATTCTTTTTTATACTGGTAATTATGCGCAAAAGCATTCTTCCCCATCTTATCCGAAAAGCAAATCGTTTTATGCAAAACAATTGATGGATTCTAATGCGGTGTATTTCACGCCGGAAAATTTCAACTTAAAAGCGGATGGTTCAATGGATGTATCTGATGTTTTGCAACAGGCCCTATACGATTTAAAAACAACGCACAACTTCGGAATACTTTTTTTGCCTGGAGGAAAATATCTCATCAGCAAAACTATTTACGTACCTCAGGGTATTCGCATGATAGGTTATGGAACAAATCGTCCGTTGATTGAATTAAAGAAAAATTCACCCGGCTTTCAACAACCGGATTCTACTGATAAAGGCAATGCAAAATATATGTTCTGGTTTATTCATAGTGTTCCTAAACCCGGAGAACCGGTTCGCGATGCAGGTGCAGGTACATTTTACAGCGCAATGAGCAATGTTGATTTACAAATTGATGATGGCAATCCTTATGCAGTTGCTTTGCGGACACATTATGCGCAACATAGTTTTATTGCGCACGTTGATATTCATATCAACAATGGGTTGGCTGGTATGTTTGATGTTGGCAATGAAATGGAAGATGTAAAATTCTTTGGCGGGGAGTACGGCATCTATACAACAAAGCCTTCGCCAGGTTGGCAATTCATGATGACCGATACCTATTTTGAAGATCAGCGAAAAGCGGCTATTAAAACACAGGAAGCAGGTTTAACGATTGTTCGATTGCATGCGAAACATGTTCCATCTGTCATTGAAATCAATCCAAATTATATTGAGAAGTTATTCATGGAAGATTGCCGTTTTGAAGATGTACAGGAACAGGCTGTACTTGTTAGCCTTCCCGATAATTCGGGCAATCAAATCAGTTTGAAAAATATTGATTGTAGTAATGTACCTGTACTTATAAATTATCGCGACAGCCCTAATAAAGTAGAAGGGAAAGGAATAACATATAAAGTGAAAGTATTTATGCAGGGCCTGCAAATGGATAGCCTGCATGCAGACCCGGTTGTAAAAACGATTTCCGATATTGAAGCATTAAAAACTTTACCGTCGCCCGTTCAAAAAGATATTCCTGATTTTCCTTCCATTGACAAATGGGTTAATTTAAAATCATTGGGCGCACTGGGGGATGGAACAACAGATGATACAAAAGTAATCCAGGATGCGATTGATAAATACGAAACCATTTATGTTCCGCAAGGCTGGTATCGCATAAGTGAAACACTCAAACTAAAATCCAATACTGTTTTAATTGGTTTAACACCCGTCGGTACACAATTTATATTGGCTGATAACACGCCGGCATTCAGTGGATTTGGTGCACCTAAGGCCTTGCTCGAATCATCAAAGGGCGGCAATAATATTGTAACAGGGATCGGGCTTACCACAGGCTTTGCAAATTATCGTTCAGTAGCGTGTAAATGGATGGCGGGTGAACATTCTTATATGAATGATGTGAAGTTTATTGGCGGACATGGAACGATGCAATGGATATGGAAACATAAAAGTGAAACGAAAAATATTTATGGCGATAATCTGGAAAATGGTTTTGACCCTTTGTGGGCAACCCAATACTGGAGCTTATGGATTACAGATGGTGGCGGCGGAACATTTAAAGATATATGGACAGCCAACACATGGGCAAACAGCGGTACGTATGTCTCCAACACATCAACATCGGGGCGCATTTATGCGATGAGTGTTGAACATCATGTGCGAAATGAAATTCGTTTCAGCAATGTTTCTAATTTTAAAGTGTATGCATTGCAGTTGGAGGAAGAAAGCCGTGAGAGTTCAGTATGTCAGCCTATGGAATTGGAGAATTGTAAGAACATGGTGTTTGCAAACCTGTATATGTTTCGTGTGATAAGAGTGAACGTGCCATATCCTTATTCCATCCGCAATTGGGGTTCCTCAAAAATTGAATTTTTGAATGTGCATAATTACAGCCAGATAAAATACACAACAAGCAACACATTATATGATGTAAACGCAAACACAACTGTCCGTCCCTGGGAGTTTAACAGATTATACATTGACAATGCAACTTCAGTCGCAGCTATGAATGATGATGCGTGGAATCAACTGGCGACAGGATTTGAATTTGCAGGAGGTATTTGTCGCGACAGCAAAAACAATATTTATTTCTGCGATTCAAGAATGAGAAGAATTTATAAATATGACGCAACAGCAAAGCAAACATCATTGTTTGCGGATTATCCCTGGGAGCCGCTTTCACTGGCTTGTGATAAGAATGATAATTTGCTTGTTGTGTTTAAGTATAATCCCCAAAAAGGTTTTATGGTGAATGGAAAGCAGGAAGTATTTACCAATCCGCCGGATGCATCCGGAACATCATTTAGTGGTTGGGGTAATTCAGGTTTTGCAACATGGGTTTATTCAGTTAACGTATCCAACCCCGATGAAACAATTCATTTGCTTGATACTGTAAAAATGGGTAGCATTCAACATGTTTACAAAGCTTTATATCCGGGTCATCGCTGGAGAGATCATCATGATTTTAACTCCATCACTATCGCCAGAGCTGAACAATGTTTTGTTGCACCGGATGGCGTCACCATCATACCAAGAGTATATGACCTCGCAAGGGCAACCTGTTTGTCTGAGGCATTTGTAAACAAACCTGCTTACGTTACCGATGAATATGATAAACGTACTGTAAAGTTGGAAGTAGATGCAGGAGGGTATGTTAGCAACCTAAAATATTTTATTGAAAAGGGTGAGTTTGGGACAACGGAGGATAGCAAAGGAAATGTGTACATCGCCGATGGGGAAATTTATGTATATGATGCACAGGGAAAATTTATTAAAGAAATTAAAACGCCCGAACGACCCACATCAATTGTTATCAGCAGTGATGATAAGATTTTGTATATAACAAGTGCCGGTTCGTTGGTTGCTAAAAATCTGCAGTGAACTCTTTCCTGCTGTTGATACTCAGTAAAACACGGGAACGTCTTTAAAAGAACCTTTGGTGATCAAAACCGACCCTGGAGTACCATAGGTATTGTTTGGATTACCGGCCATTATCATGGGTGTAAGTCTTCCTGAAAAGTTTCCGCTTATATGTCCTTCGCTGTACGATGTTATGTTAAAGCTGATACTGTCTGCCGGATCATGAACATATTCGTCTGTGCCGTTATATCCTAAAACAAACAAATCTCCATAGGCCCCGGTATAAGTGTAATTCCCAATAGCCAGACTATCGGTAAAAAATGTATACGTCATTTCTCCCGATGTGCTTAAACAGTCAAGGCTGTAAACCGTACTATTTGTGCCCGGATAAACTGTTTTGCTGCATCCCAATTGATATCCGGTAGGCATTTGATTGTCCGGGTCATTAACAGAAGTTGTTACTATATTCCCATTAACCGCATAAGTCATAGTTGCAACACCTGGAGAACTTCCGCCCTGTGTTCCGGAATTTTGGCTGGCAATCATTGCATCTGAAATCGATTGTTTTAAACAGGACGATTGAGATATGATCACCAAAAAAGCTATTAATAGTCGTCTCATGATTAATATTTATTGCTCACTATCCCTCTTTCCAAAATGTAAGTAGAATGATAAACCTAAACTGATGTAATTATCAGAACCCCCATGATCTATAATGGTTTCATAGTGCAGGTTTAAATCAAGTGGCGTATTCCCTATTAAAAATAAATAGCCTGTGCCTGCTGCTAATACCACACCGTGAAATGTAAGGTTTTCTGTAGTCCCATCTACATTCGCAGAGGTTACTCCATAAATATTATAACCAATCTGAGGTTCAACATAAAACCCCAGACCCGTTCCATTCAGCGAATATCGATAGCCGGCTTTTATAGGTATCAGGGCTGTCCCATCCCCGCTTCCTCCATCGTTTAAAAAGAAAAGATTGGCTCCCAACTCCAATGTTACATCACTGGCCTGTGACACAGAAAATATTCCTTTAACGTATGCACCGAAACCTAAAGAATAATTATTGGTATTTTTTCCAACCATCTTCATAATCCCCAATTGCGCTTGCCCGTGTATCACAAACAAAAATAAAATGGAGGTAAATATTCCTTTTAACATAGCCTGGGTTTAGTTCGAGGTTTCAAGATAAAAGTTTACATGCATGTGTACAAGCTTCTTAGTACTTTTTCTTCACCTAAAGGAGCGTACCGGCCACTTATAAACCGAACAATTTAAAACGATAGTTCAGTAATAATTCATCCTGAAATAAGATCTTTATAGAAATTAGAGGCCTGTGCACGGCATTTTACCATTCTTACTGGCGATGATAGCAGCTATCGTGCTATTGGAAATGCTGGCGACCAAACTCCGCGTGGCCTATCCGATTGTGCTGGTGGTGGCCGGACTGCTGATCAGTTTTATTCCCGGTCTGCCTGGGATCAGGGTAAACCCCGAACTAATATTTTTTATTGTTCTTCCTCCGCTCTTATTCGAAGCAGCCTGGAATATTTCTTTTAAAGAAATGAAAAAATGGTATCGGATCATCGGCAGCTTTGCCTTCCTGGTTGTACTGTTTACTGCGCTAACGGTAGCCGTAGTAGCCAATAAATATATTCCCGGTTTCTCCATTGCGCTGGGGTTTCTGTTGGGCGGTATTGTATCTCCTCCGGATGCTGTGAGCACTTCAGCGATCACAAAATTTGTGAAGATCCCCAAATCAACTTCTACAATCCTGGAGGGAGAAAGCTTGCTGAACGACGCCTCATCCCTGATCATATTCCGTTTTGCTTTGGTTGCTATCGGAACCGGACAATTTATCTGGCATGAGGCAGCGCTGAGTTTTGTATGGATGATTGTTGGCGGAGCCGGCACGGGCCTGCTGCTGGGTTGGTTTTTTGTAAAATTGCACCGGATCCTGCCTACGGATGCTTCTTCCGACATCGCGTTTACGATCATCGAACCCTATCTGATGTATTGGGTGGGTGAAGAAATACATAGCTCGGGAGTATTGGCGGTAGTGGCAGGTGGTCTATATATGTCGAATAGGAATTTGATTTTTCTGAGCAGCGCCAGCCGTATCATGGGGTATAATGTTTGGGAGGCTTTTATTTTTATTTTGAACGGAATTGTATTTCTGATCATCGGACTCGATCTTCCCGAAATCGTGGACGGTATCAGGTCGGAAGGAATTCATTTAAGAACAGCCATTGGTTATGGTGTGCTGGTAACCGGTGTATTAATCCTTTCGAGGATGATCAGCGCTTATACGGCTATGTTAGCAACCTTAATTTTCCGACGTAGCGTAATGCCCCGCACCGGATCAAGAAAAAGACAATTATTACTTCCATTACTCCTGGGTTGGACGGGTATGCGGGGTGTTGTATCGCTGGCAGCCGCGCTGGCTATTCCTGTGACATTGGGCAACGGACAAAATTTCCCGCATCGCAATCTCATTTTGTTTATCACCTTTATCGTGATCCTGCTCACTTTGCTGTTACAGGGACTCACGCTGCCTTATCTCATCAACCGGTCAAAATTGTTTGAAATGGCTTCCTTCAACATGCTACCGGAAGATATCGCTGAAGATAAAATAAGAAAGGGGCTGAAAGAACACACCCATCAGTTTCTCAGAACCAAATACGACGGCGAATGGAATGGAAATCTCCAGGTGCAAAAACTTTTGCAACATTGGGAAGAGAAACTAAAACTGCCCGACGATGATTGGCGAAATGAAGAGAATAAAAAAATGTATTTCGAAATGCTCAATAGCCAGCGGGCATTTCTAATTCAGGCAAACCAGGATCCTATGCTGAACGAAGAAATTGTTCGTCACCAGCTTTACCTGATCGATCTTGAAGAAGAAAGGATCAAGTTGTTGTAAAAACCCTTAGAAAACAAAAGACCGGATCTGGAATAGAATAGGCGTAATAGAAGACCAGAATAATTACGAATTTTGAGGAATAGAAGTTAATGACTGTGTTCATCTAAATTTGAAAAGAAAATATAAACAACTTTTAATTTTAGCAAAATGAATGTACAGGAAGAAATCAAAAAATATATTGCCAGCCAGTCAGAACCAAAACGTAGTGACATGCAGGCGTTGCACAAGCTCATAGTTCAACTGTTACCAGGATGTAAATTATGGTTCGAGGATGGTAAAAACAGCGAAAATAAAACGGTCAGTAACCCTACTATTGGGTA
>DATHNR010000273.1:0-3242 GCA_035485835.1 Puia sp. | reverse complement strand
ATAGGTTTTCATTGTAAGCTCGTTCTTTATTTCATCCGGGATTCATTTAAGGGATTTTACTTATTTACTTTGAACTTCTCCCTTTGTATATTTGAAATTATGACCCCATACCACCCTGAAGATACCAAAATGAAAAAAATCATATTCATCATTGCAATTGTCGCTGCTTTCAGCGCCTGTAAGAAAAGCAACAATAATACGCAGACAACTCCGCCTGCACCTCCCCCCGCAGCTGATTCGCTGATGTCCTGGACAAAATCGACAAAATTTTTCAATTCCGCCCAGGACATTTGGTTTACTTCTTCCGGGACTGGATTTTTACTGGACGAGACTTCGATATATTCGTCCCCTGATCTTGGGGTAACCTGGACAATGATTCCGAATACCGGCGGGGCTAATGGCTTTAATCTTCAATTTTTAAATGATTCGGTGGGATTTGCTCAAGGGTCTTCAACTCTTGCGGAAACCATGGACGGAGGGAAAACCTGGAGTTTTAAAAAACTCCCTTCTTCAAAAGTACTTTACTCGCAATTTGTTTCCGAGTATACCGGATTTTACGCAGACGAAGATGGAGGGATTTCCAAAACAACTGATGGAGGAAATACATGGAATCACGTATTGGGGTACCAGGGTACTGGAGAATCTTTTCCTTTTTATTTTATTGACAGCCTTCGTGGCTTCTCGATGGCCGATGGAAATTTTAGCAAGACGACGGATGGAGGGATGCATTGGCAATCGATACACCCCGGACTTGTGCCCACTACCAATACAGGTCATTTCTATAAAATGCAAATGTTCGACACCCTCTCAGGATTTTGTGGTACATCTGTGGGGTTACTAAAAACGATTGATGGCGGAATAACGTGGACAAATTCGCTCACCCGTGCTTCCACTTTCACCATTTTCCAGTTCGCCGACCGGAATAACGGTTACGCCGCATCGCAGAGTGCTATATATAAAACTACGGATGGCGGACAAACATGGAGCCTGAGTTGCAGTTTAGGAACCGATTCATTTTCAGGAATTCATTTATTAGATATCAATCACGGCTGGGCCTGTACCTTCGGAGGGTATGTTCTGACCCTGAATTAAAAATAACGGTTATTGTGTGGTAAAGTATCTGCATAGTGATAAACCGTAAACAATACCCCATTCTATGACAACAGCTGCAGAAAATGAAATCCAAGTCAGGGAGCTGTTGGAAAATTGGACAAAAGCAGTTCGAAACAGGGATATTCAGGCTATCATCGCTTTCCATTCAGAAGATTTTGTGATGTATGATGTTCCTGAACCATTTCAGTCAGTGGGGCTGGATGCCTATCGCAAAACCTGGGATCTATTCTTTCGATATACAAAACAGGGTGTCTTTGACATTCAAGAACTGAACATCATTGCAGACGATCAGGTGGCATTTGCCTTTGGAAAACTGGAATGTGCCGACAAAAGTGATAGTGATGACTATATTCCATTGCATTTCAGGTTAACGGTTGGCCTGAAAAAAATAAAGGGGGTGTGGACGATCCTCCACGAACATCATTCCATACCTGCTGCTCAGGGCAAACACTAAATTAATTTTACCGCTTTCGAATTAACAGTTAGCAAAACGCATCCGAAAAGACGAACCCGGTTTTCCCCCGGAAAAATAGGGTGGTTTTCCCGTTTTTTTGGGCTTGTCCCCTTCGTATCTCTGTATAATGAAAAAATTGTCGAGCGTCTTTCTGCTCATCGTAGTTGTCAACTGTTTTATTTTAATCTTCCTGGATATAATGCAGATATTAGCCTGATGAATGATTTTTGTTCGTTAATCAATGAGTCATATCCTGGTATGTCTATACCGGGATTGTTGGTTGAAAAAGACCAGGTCACAGGCCGAAGGTTTCGTTAAAATGTTCCTGAAGCGGATCATTTTTCCTTAACTTATGGATAATGTGAAAACACTTTTTCAAAAATTAACGAACATGTTTAATCTGCATAAAACGACGCATGTAGTGAGATTTCTGGTTTCGATTTTTGCAATTATAAATTGTTCCACCTGTAAAGGTCAAATGACAGATTCTTTTCACTTATATGGCATGATCAATAGAGATAGCGGTTTGGTAACACTTCATCCCGGAGGTTACGATGGAGATTATCCCGAACTCTTAAATTTCAAACCAGTGAGGGTATCCGGGGGAAAATTTATTGTAAGTGAGCGGCTCCCATATCCGATATATGTTTTTCTTAAATTTTCTTCAGGTGACCAGGTATATGTAACTGACGGGTTCTATCTTACTCCCGGAGATCAGCAAGTGGAATGTCATGCCGATTCTTCAAGAGAAATAGTTGCGATAAAAAATTCAGCCATGCTGGAATTTAATACATCATTCAGCACGGCAGAATATTTCCTGATTGATACAGTTCATGATTATTATCAAATGATGGCTCTCAAAAAAAGGTATGTGTACCGGTATGCACAGAAGCACCCGGATTCATATGTGGCTCTTTGGCAAATTTCCCGCTACATATCCGATGGCTATAACAATTACCTGGATTCTGCCTTTCATATCCTGTCAGAGCAAATTAAAAATTCGGAGACAGGGAAATTGATCAGGGAAGACCTGGTTCAACTGGTATTAACGGATACGGGTAGGATATTTCCGGATCAGACTTTAACTGATATACATGGAACTCCAAAGAATATTTCTTTCAAAAAAAATGGATCCAAATATACACTGATTGATTTTTGGTTTGCGCATTGCAGTGCCTGCATTAGCCAGTTTCCAAAATATATGGAGCTCCTTAAAACATACCACGAAAAAGGATTCTCTATTGTCGGGATATCCATTGATTCGAGCCCTGCGAATATCAAAGATTGGAAAGATATAATAGAAACGAAGCCGCTTAGCTGGAGTCAGTATCGGGCAAATGATGAAACTATTAAAAATCTTCGGATAAAATTTTATCCCAGTAATTTTTTGATTGACAGTTCAGGCAAAATACTGGCTCTTAATTTGGGAGCCGATGAAGTGACTGATTTTATCAGGCAGAAATTAAATTAGCAATTCACCGGTGGGTTATTCCCCCGTTTTTTAAACTATGAATTGGAAGTTTCCATTTTTAATTTATCAATGCGTTCTTTCAGGAGTTTTATTTCCTGGTATATTTTTTTGATTTCCAACATCTCTGCATTGTTTTTAATGGCTTCATCAAATTTATACCACAAAGAATCCAACTGTTTTTGCAGGGAAACTATTTCAGGTTGT
>DATHNR010000272.1:0-2344 GCA_035485835.1 Puia sp. | reverse complement strand
ATTCCACCCAGCTTCAATATGTAAAGCTTTCGTCTTTTCTCACAGATCAGCTTGTGATGTTTCTACCCTGTTGCTTTATCTGGGTAACAGGGTTTCTCTATTTATTCCTTGATAAAGAAGGAAGGGCTTTCGTTTTTTTGGGCCTGGCTTATATAGGTGTTGTTGGCATACTGCTTTGGTTTCACGGAAAAAGTTATTATACGCTGGGCCTGTATCCTATTCTGTTCGGATTCGGGTCATTCGTTATTGAAAAATGGGCTATAAAATCGCGGTTCTTTCTTCGTTTTTTAATTTCTGCTGTCATCATTTATTTTGGAATCAGATTCACTTTTATCTGTCTGCCCCTGATGAGTCCGGCGAACCTGGCTGATCATTATGAGAAAACACATGCAGTCAATCTTGGTGTATTAAGATGGGAAGATCAGCAGAACCATCCCCTGCCACAGGATTTCGCAGATATGCTCGGATGGGAAGAAATGGCAGAAAAAGCCTCTGCAGCTTTTCACTCACTCGATAGTTCACAGCAGGCAAATACCATTATTTTTTGTGACAACTACGGAATGGCAGGAGCGGTTACCTACTACGGAAAAAAATATCACTTGCCGCCTGCATATAGCGACAATGCCAGTTTTTTATATTGGATCCCGGATAACATCCAGTTTAAAAACCTGGTATTGATTGAAAACGATCCAAATGAAATGAAATATGATTTCATAAAGCAATTTTCGTCGGCTAAAATAACCGACAGTATAACAAATCCTTATGCCAGGGAAAAAGGAACGGCCATCATGCTGCTTTCCGGTGCCAGCGATCTTTTCAGTAAGTTCTTCAATGAAAAACTAGCTGCAGACAGAATTAAAACGCGTAGTTATTAAAAAGAGTTTCCGAGAAAACTGTTATGTACATTTGAATTATGAACAAATCCTTTTCTCGTCCGATTAGGGTATTGGTGGCCAAAGTTGGGTTGGATGGTCATGATCGTGGTGCAAAAGTAATTGCGGCTGCTCTCCGGGATGCAGGAATGGAAGTCATTTATACAGGACTCAGGCAAACTCCGGAAATGGTCGTAAATGCTGCCTTACAGGAAGACGTGGATGCGATCGGTATCAGCATCCTGAGCGGTGCTCATATGACGGTATTTCCAAAGATCATCAGACTGATGAAAGAAAAAAATCTTACAGATGTACTGCTGACCGGCGGAGGAATTATTCCTGAAGAAGACCGTATTCAATTATCAGGGATGGGAGTGGGAAAATTATTTGCTCCCGGTGCTGCAACAACGGATATCTCAGAATACATCCGTGATTGGGTTATAGCAAACCGGCTAAACTAAATTTAATTTTATGTACGAAACTTTATCAACCGAACTGGCGGAAAATATCTACACTATTACAATCAACCGGCCTGATAAATTAAACGCACTCAATTCAACCGTAATACGTGAACTCGGAGAAGCTGTACAGGAAGTTTATAGCAATGAGCTGATTCGCGCAGCGATCATCACAGGTTCTGGAACCAAAGCTTTTGCTGCAGGAGCAGATATCCGCGGTTTTACCGGACTTTCCAAAGAAGAAGGAATGGCTCTTGCAAAACAAGGCCTCGATGTTTTCTTTAAAATCGAAAATGCATCCAAACCCATCGTTGCAGCAGTAAATGGATTTGCGCTGGGAGGTGGCTGTGAACTAGCCATGGCCTGTCATTTCCGGATCTGCAGCGAAACGGCGCAATTCGGGCAACCTGAAATCAATCTCGGCCTGATTCCGGGCTATGGCGGAACACAACGGTTAACACGATATATTGGCAGGGGTGCTGCGTTGGAAATCATGCTAACAGGAAACCTGATCACCGCTCCGATGGCTTTGGAATGCGGTCTCGTAAATCATATGACGAGTCAGGAAGAACTATTGAATAAAACCAAATCAATTCTCAGGATTATTATAAGCAAAGCCCCTCTTGCTATCGCCAGGTGTATCGCCGCTGTAAATGCAGCAACAGGTAACACCGATGGTTATGCGCTGGAAACAAAACTCTTTGGAGAATGTTTCGCCACTGAAGACATGAAGGAAGGTACGGCAGCTTTTCTGGAAAAGAGGAAGGCAATCTTTAAGGGGCGGTAGATAATTATGGTTGAAGTTTCCACTTTCCGGTTATTGACTTCCCCTCTTCACCGGCCTACCTTGTACAGGAAAAAAATGAATGCTTGTTAAAACCTACGGCAGTGCTGTTTATGGAGTAGATGCCATAACCATAACGGTAGAGGTGAACGTTATGAAGGGCAAAAACTATTTCATAGTAGGTTTGCCGGATAATGCCATCAAAGAAAGTCTGCAGCGAATAGAAAGTG